>CAZGLR010000151.1:4449-6559 GCA_964526635.1 uncultured Ignavibacteriales bacterium
GGTGTATTGAGCCGTGCTTGGCGGCCGCCTGGTCGGCGACATTATCGATATTTGCATACAGGGCCCAGAAGGCGTAGCAGTTCTTGAAGGTATCAAAAAATTTACGCTGGACGATCGCCACACCCTTGGGATCGAATTTGAGCGAAATCCATGGATGCGAGGTCGAGATCATGTACCAGCGGACAGCATCCGCTCCGTATTTGTCGACCATGTCAAAGGGACTGATGACATTGCCGATATGCTTGGACATTTTCTTGCTGTAGGCATCGACGACAAATTCGATCACGATGCAATTCTTAAAGCAGGGCTCGCCATGGTACATGGTCGAAATCGCCAGCAGGGAGTAGAACCATCCTCGGGTCTGGTCGATTGCCTCGGAGATAAACTCGGCCGGGTACAATTCCGTTTCGAATCGATCCTTGTTCTCGAAAGGATAATGCCACTGGGCAAACGGCATTGCACCGGAATCGAACCAGACGTCGATAACCTCCGGTACGCGCTCCATCTCGCCGCCGCACTCGCAGCGCAGTTTGACGTCATCGATATGCGGTTTGTGCAGATCGATATCTTTGGGAACGTCGATGCCATCGGCATACAACTGCTCGACCGAGCCGACCGCTTTCTGCTTTTCGCAGGAAGGACATATCCAGATCGGCAATGGCGTCCCCCAGAACCGTTCACGGGAAATCGCCCAGTCGACATTGTTTTCGAGCCATTCACCAAAGCGGCCATCGCGGATTTCCGGCGGATACCAGTTTATCTTGCGATTGTTTTCCAGCAGCTTGTCTTTGAACTGGGTGGTGCGGATATACCACGATCTCCGTGCGATATACACCAGCGGCGTATCGCAGCGCCAGCAGAACGGATAATTATGGACATATTTTTCAGAGCGGAAGAGTAATCCGCGCTTTTTCAGATCGGCGATAATTTCCGGGTCGGCGTCTTTAATCCATTTGCCGGCCAGCCAACCGGTATCTTCTTTAAACACGCCGGTTTCATGGATTGCCTGCAGCACCGGCAGACCATATTTCTGCCCGATAACATAGTCATCGGCGCCGAATCCGGGCGCGACATGAACGATCCCGGTGCCGTCTTCCATCGTGACAAAATCACCATAGATAGCAAAATAGGCGTCATCGCTTTGCTCTTTGAAGGTATCGAACAATGGCTCATATTTGGTGCGCTCGAATTCGATGCCTTTCTTGCGCTCTAAAATCCTGAAGTCACCCTCGAGGACCTTATTGGCCAGGGCCTCGGCCAGTACCAGCTTTTCATCGTTGTATGCGACTTTGACATAGGTTTCATCGGGATGGAAACAGATAGCGGCATTTGACGGCAGTGTCCATGGTGTTGTGGTCCAGACCAGGAATGAATAGTCAGCATCGCGGGCCTTCATCCGTACATATACCGAGGGATCGGAGACTTCGTTATAGGCCTGAGATACCTCATGCGAGGAAAGAGTTGTCTCACAGCGCGGGCAAAACGGCACTGTCTTGAAGCCCTGATAGATCAGGTCGCGGTTGAAGAAATTCGCCAGGATATGCCAGACCGACTCGATATAGTAGTTTTCAAGCGTGATGTAGGCCTTATCCAGATCCAGCCAGTACCCGATACGCCGGGTTATTTCATCCCAGTCTTTTTTGTAGGTAAAGACTGATTCGCGGCATTTCTGGTTAAACTCGGCGATGCCATATTTGGCTACATCGTGCTTGGAATGCAGATTGAGTCGTTTTTCAACCTCGACCTCAACCGGGAGGCCGTGGGTATCCCATCCGCCTTTGCGATCGACGCGGAAGCCCCGCATGGTCTTGTAGCGGCAGACCAGATCTTTGATCGTCCTGCTGATCACATGATGAATGCCGGGCTTGCCGTTGGCCGTCGGCGGACCCTCGAAGAAAATATATGGCTCAGCGTCGGCAGCCTGCTCGATTGACTTCAGGAAGACTCGGTTATCGTCCCAGAATTTAAGAACCTGTGTCTCAAGTTCAGTCCAGTTGACGATGCCTTTGAGCTGGTCAAATTTCATTGTCGTCTACGCCCCTATATTCGATTCAAACTAAATATATTAGCCAAAATACGGGTTCAAGTAAAGGTCTTTTTGAACGAGTTT
>CAZGLR010000152.1:0-6535 GCA_964526635.1 uncultured Ignavibacteriales bacterium
TCCTGACAGGTAACGACCAGTCCGGTCGGGAGATGGGTAATCCGTACGGCCGAATCGGTGGTGTTGACCGACTGTCCGCCGGGGCCGCTGCTGCGATAGACGTCGATTTTTAACTCGTTTTCGCTGATCTTGATATCGACATCCTCGGCTTCGGGCAAAACCGCCACAGTGGCGGCTGAGGTATGAATCCGTCCGGAGCTTTCGGTGACAGGTACGCGCTGCACCCGGTGCACTCCCGATTCAAATTTGAGCCGTGAATAGGCGCCATCGCCGCCAATGCCGAAGATGATTTCCTTCATCCCGCCGACGCCGGTTGGGCTGTGCGACAGGATTTCGACCTTCCATCCCTGCACCTCGGCATACTGCGTGTACATTTTGTACAAGTCAGCGGCAAACAGCGCGGCTTCGTCGCCACCGGTCCCGGCCCGTATCTCCACGACAACGTCTTTGTCGTCGTTGGGATCACGGGGCAAAAGCATCACTTTGAGCTTTTCTTCGAGTTCCTCGACTTTCGGTTCGTTTTCCTCGATTTCGGCGCGAGCCATCTCGACCAGATCGGCATCCTCCCCGGCCCTGATAATCTGCCGGGCCTGATCGATATCATTGATCAGCTTGCGGTATTTTTGACCGACCTGAAAGATTTCCTCAAGGTGACGATGTTCCCGCGACAATTGTCTCAGCCGGGCTTGATCACTGATCACGTCCGGTTTGGTCAGCGCCTCGCCGACTTCTTTGAATTTGTTTTCGAACTTGCTTAACAGATCGAGCATATATTCCTCATACACGGCACCGTTCAATATAGATCACGGTCGGATTTAGACAATATAAATCCGGCCTGGTAGACTTGTCTATCGGGGAAATAGTTGAGCTAAACAGGGACGCGCTTGACTGCCAGTTCCGATTCGGTCATGTTCATGGCGGTTTCAAGCGCAACGATCGCCACTTCGATCTGGTCGCGGCTGGGTTCACGGGTAGTGATTGTTTGCAGCCACAAACCGGGGGAAATAAGAAACTGGGTGATTTTGTTCTCGCGGGTTCGGCCCGACAATTTAAGCAGTTCGAATGATCCGCCTGCGACCAGCGGCAAAAGCGAAAAATGCAGCGCAAAACGCTCCAGCAGGGTCGGCGGCGCGCCGGTGATTACGGCATAAATCGTATCGGAGATGGCGTAGATCAGCATGGCGAAGATCGCCACGATCAAAATAAAGCTGGTGCCGCATCGGGGATGCCTCCGCGGATAACTGATTACTTCTTCCGGAGTCAGCTTCGCCCCCGATTCAAACGCAAAAATCGATTTATGCTCGGCACCATGGTAGGCAAACACCCGCTTGAAGTCGCTCATCAAACCGATCAGCCAGACATAACCGATAAAAAAGGCCACCCGTATGATGCCGGCCACGATATTAAACGGCAACGCATCCTTTTGAATACCGATCAACGTGGATAAGGCCAGCGGCAGGAAGAAAAAGACACCGATGCCTATACAAAGCGCAATAATGACAGTCATGGTTAGCATAAAAGCGTTGCTTTTGCGGTTCTTCTCGATATAAATGTCGCCGTTTTCAACGGCTTCCTCTTTCTCAATTTCAGCGACCGCAACATCGGCCGAAAAATTCAGAGATTTGACGCCAATAAAAAGCATCTCAATAAACGATACCGCACCTCGAATAACCGGCAGGCCGAGAAGTTTATGCTTCTTTGTCAGGGAAACGAAGGAATCGGTTTTGACTTTGATATCTCCATTGGGGAGCCGAACTGCGGTCGCGATACGGTCATCGCTTCGCATCATAACTCCCTCAATGACGGCTTGTCCGCCTACCGCCAGGTCCGGCATGATGAATTCCTCAATGCTTGGGTGCCAGTCAAAGGGCCTGTTAGAAAAAGTAAACGGGGTAGTTGGTCGCGCCTTCCACACCCGCCACAAGATAGTACGGCAACAGGCCCGCGGACTAATGGCGGAATTTTACTTTTTCTTCTTATCCAGGTTGTATTTCTGACGGAACCGTTCGACACGACCGGCCGTATCAACCAGCTTCTGCTTGCCGGTAAAAAAAGGATGACAACTGGCACAGATTTCAATCTTTAGATCACCAATCGTCGACCGGGTTTCGATGACGTTCCCGCAGGCACACACGATCTTGGACTGGTCGTATTTCGGGTGAATTTTCGCTTTCATCTCTCTTTTATCCTCATCAGGGCAATTGCTTACCCAAAATGTATGCTTGCACTTTTTGAGCTTGTCAATATAATACGTTTCGGCAAAATGGCAAGCCCATTTACACTGTCATGTAATAAACAAGGAAGACCATGACAAGTTCCAATCCAGACAACCCGACCGGCTACCCGGATCGCCATGATTCACCATACTTCCCCGATCTGCAGGATTATGCCCTGAGCCTGCCCGGTGCCACTTTGGCCTTGCAATGGAATGCCTACGTTTATAAAATCTCGGACAAGATGTTTGCAATATATTCCGATGAGACCCCGCTGCGGATCACGCTCAAACCCCGTAAAGACAACCTCGACGCCTATTTATATCACCCTGATATCGAGATTGCGGCGTATGTCGGGCGGTTTGGATGGGTGACGATCACTGTTCACGATGACGATACCGCCGCCCTGGCCGAATCTCTTGTGCACGAGAGCTTTACAGTGATTTCAATGAAAAAGAAACGAAAACATCGCCAAAAAAAGAGATAGATTTTTTTCTGACCCCTGAAGGGGTTAGGCTTCTGGCCGGGTTGCCCATCGGCTCGCCGTGGGTTCCAGCCATATTTTTGCCGTGGTTGGCGTACGTCCCCGTGCGCCAACATCCATACGCTGGCGGACGAGGACGTCCGCCAGCCACAAAAATAAGTTCTGGTTGAGTGCAAGTGTTTTTTGTTTGATATTTGTACCGACTCAACCAAGTCGGGTGGCCCGACAATACGCAGCATTGTCGGGTTCCTGCTCACGTAATTTGTCAATCGGAGAAAGCATACTTAGAAGTTACCTGATTCAAGTTCATTTCGTCAATCGCTATGGGGCCGTTTTTTTCGCCGGTGTACCATCTGTAGCTTGACGGGTGGCCCACGGCTTGCCGTGGGTTCCTGCCATACTTATACACAACCTCACCATTATACTTCAACCCCTGTTATCGGCAGCGGAACATCATCGCAACCCTGATACCAGTTATAGCTAGACCACAGCCACTCACCCGGCGAACCTACTATTCCCGCCGTCACCGGATTATTGTGACAGTAACGTATTTTCTCGCGAACCGTCTCCGGCGTCCGGCAATTATGATCATAACATCGCTTCTGCCAAAAATGTAAGACGCCGTCGGGTCCGAGACGGCTCAGCATCCGATGGCCCGTGCTTTTCCAGCGCGAGAGTATTGCCCTCGCCGATCGCGATTTTATTTCTCCAATTCTATGCCCCAAGCGTAAATCCTCAGACGGGTGCAGGACCAGGTGCACATGATTCGGCATAACGACGTAGCCATATATTGAAATATCACAGTTGTGGCAGACTACTTCAACAAAATGTAAAAATAGCTCAATATCGCTGATATCTGTAAGTAATCGCATCCGCCGGTAGCAGGAGAAGTTAATAGCTCGGGCGGTATTGAGATTATCAAAATGGCGCAGCCTAGGCATATGTGAAAAATAGCAGCATTAGGCCATTTAGTCAATATATATTATGTGTTTATATGGATTGTAGTACATTATAACATACGCTGACATTGGCGGGAACCCATGGCAAGCCATGGGCCACCCGGCCATCGATTCTTCAAAGATCTCAAGCGATGGGCTGTTTTATACATTTAAGGGTAACGATTACTCACATCTCTATGTAGCTCGTAGTTATGAGTATGGCTTTTTAATCGAATTCAGCGACCTATTCAAAACAGAAGATTTTAAGAATGAAATGGTTGTTTGTGATGCCTCAGAGTTATGGCATTCCGGCAGTCGATCAAAGACTTTCGAGAAAATATTATCCTTTTACACAAGTGCGGCGCCAGTCATGTGTGGCAGGCATTCCTTTACGTATTATATTAATACTGGGACAGAGGCCTTCCTAATTAAATGCACTCTACAACCGGTAATATCATTTGACACGTTGCTCACCTCATTCAATAAAATTCACAGGCTAATTCTTGATAGAATAGCTAATGATAACTTTTATCAGTATGTAGACCTTATTGACGCGTATTTAACGGAAAAGTATAAAAGCAAATATGTCAGAGAAGGAGTCGAGCTCGTGGAAATAACGCACGACACCCTCAAAATATTGAATAGATACGAAAATGCAGATCTATTCACAATTAGTCATGATTATAAGGTCCTTATTATTCGTGATCGTATCTATGATCTGGACTACTCTTGGGAGAGTTATCGACATAAAATTATCCTAAAAAATGTGGCAACCGATGGTTGTGATACACTGTCGTCACCGCAATTTTGTTATATTAAAGCGGAGATATTCACAGATACGGGGTATGTCTATTACTTAAAATATAACGAAGAAAACTCTGCATTTTGTAAAAAGAAGCCTGGGCAGAATGAGAAAGTTATAAAGAAATACGAGTCACCAGATAAATTGGTAGGCTTTCTCTATAATAGCAATAAAGACAAATTCGTACTTGATATTATTGATACTGACAACATTGAAGCTGGTGAAACACATATTACAATTTCCCCATAATGAAAAATGGCATCTTCTTTTCGATCAGTGCGCTGATAGAATTATCAATCGCAGTCGTCCGTCTTTTCGATAGTGATATTTTGGCGGCAAAACTTTACACGGGGA
This sequence comes from uncultured Ignavibacteriales bacterium, assembly GCA_964526635.1. Lineage (GTDB taxonomy): Bacteria > Zixibacteria > MSB-5A5 > GN15 > JAAZOE01 > CAZGLR01. Next base: position 4,792 of record CAZGLR010000152.1, read on the forward strand.
AGAGGATTAGATGACCTCCAAGACTAAGTTAAAACCTAGAGAAATCGTTCTCCGAATTACCTAGCTATCTTACAATACTATCATCCGAGATTGCTCTCAGCTCTCCTGTGTCATCAATTTGCCATTGATCAATGGCCGGGTCGTTGTCTAAGCGCCGGGCGGTTGCGGTGGCCACAAAATGATCCTGGTCACCGGTAATAACATACTCATAGCGAGCAGATTGCATGGTCGGGTGGCCCACGGCTCGCCGTGGGTTCCTGCCATTGCTGTCTTAAGACTGGTCGCCACCACTTGAGTGACGAATTGAATCTACTCCCCCAAAACCTTCCACAAAAAGCCATCGGCTGCCGCTAAGCGCTTCTCGGCCTCAGCCCTGTCAATATTCAAACGATGCATCGCGATCGCTGTCTTGACCGATCCCCCGGATCGATCAAGCAAATCATCGGCTGCTTCATATGATATATCCAGCAGCTCAATGAGGATTTTTCGCGAACGCGCCGCCAGTTTTTGGGAGGTCGCCTTAAGGTCAACCATCAGGTTGCCATAGCACTTGCCCAGCAAAACCATAGCGGTCGTAGTCAGGGTATGCAGGGTGACTTTGGTGGCTGTGCCGGATTTCATTCGGGTCGAGCCGGTAATCACTTCCGGGCCGACATCGAGGGCGATGAGAATATCGGGCATCGGATCGATATCATCGATAGCATTACATACAATCATTGCGGTAGCCGCACCTATCTTTTTGGCATGAGCGATCCCAGCCAGAGTGTAGGGCGTTTTGACCGAGGCGGCTATACCGATAACCATATCGGAGGAGGTGAGTCCATGATCCGCCAGATCCCGACCAGCATTTTCGGCCATATCTTCAATACCCTCAGCCGATCGGACCAAAGTCTCGTGACCACCGGCAATCACGCCGGTGACCAGCGATGGCTCAACTCCGAAAGTCGGCGGGCATTCGGCGGCATCGAGGACGCCAAGGCGCCCGGAAGTTCCCGCGCCGATATAAAAAAGACGGCCGCCATTGCGAAGAATCTCGGCGACTTTCATGGCGGCCTCGGCAATGACATCGAGCTTCTGCGCAACGGCCCGGACAGCATGCTGATCCTCGGAATTGATAATATCGACAATTTCGCGCGCACTGAGGCGATCGATATGGATACTTTTGGGATTGGGTGATTCTGTGGCAAGACGGTTCAGATGATCAAGCAGCTTTTTGCCTCTGGCTTTATCCATCAGGGTACGCGTATTGAATCGGGCGAGGCGATCACCATGCCGCTGATCCGGCCGGTCAGTCGCCCGGCGTTCACGTTATCGGCCGGATTTCCGGCCGCAGGGACATCAAACGGCAGCGAATCTGTCGTCGATGGCGCCCCGGTAAACGCCGCAATATACGCATGATGCAAACCGGAAATCAAGCTCGTTCCGGATTCGAAAGCCTCAGGCGGGATAGACGCTGTCTGCCCGGTGACGATTTCTTCATAGCCATCGGACGAGATCAACCCGGTATCCGGCCTGGTCGCCAGCAGGTAGCCATTGGCGCCGCTGGCCAGGGTCCATTGCATAGTTACCGCACCGCCCGAATAAATACGGCTGTCGGCCAGATTGGTGATTTCACCGCTTATACTGTCCGGAAGCCTGACCTGAAGAGAGGCATTGAGCAACGCCGAATCGACCACCTGAAGAATATAGGTCGAATCAACGGCGATCTGGTCGGCGGCAAATCGATGGAAATATCCGGTCGGTA
>CAZGLR010000153.1:0-6490 GCA_964526635.1 uncultured Ignavibacteriales bacterium
AGACCCTGATCAATTATCAGGGCAAAATCGAATTTGTCCTCCAGGAAGAGCAACTCGGTACCGGGCATGCTGTTATGGTCACTGAACCGGTGCTGCACGATTTTCAGGGCGACATTCTGGTCCTTTTGGGCGATGTGCCGTTTTTATCGACCGAGACAATCAAGGGTTTCGTTGAGCTGCATCGCAAAGAAAAGGCGGCGGCGACTGTCCTGTCGTCCACGCTCGACGATGCCACCGGTTATGGCCGTATTGTCCGGGCCGGCGACAGCGATGAAGTCCAGAAAATCGTCGAGCACAAAGACGCCACCGAAGAAGAACGAGCTATCGGTGAGTTCAATACCGGGACCTTTTGTTTCGATAATATTTACTTGTTCGATGCCCTGAAGTCGGTCAAGGCTGAAAACAGCCAGGGAGAATACTACCTGACTGACCTGATGGAGATTTTGCGCAATTCGGGTAAGAAAGCCGCCGTATACTGCACGCCGCATGTGGAAGAGACTTTGGGCGTCAATTCGGTCGAGCAACTGGCTGAACTCGAGGTCAAAATGGCCGACAAGATAAAGAGTTGAACGGATACCGGGGTTGAGTCGTATATATTAGGGGAGCATTAAATCGTACCCTTGGCTTGCTAAATTTGTTGACATCTATTTCGCGGGTGGGTTAATTGCCCGCAGTTGCAGGTGAGATTGCTATGAAAACAAAGATTTTAATACTGGCGACATTGATTTTGGCTTTGGCGGTCGGCACGATCCGGGGCCAGATGGTTGACGAGGCAGAAGTCAGGGAGTTATCCGAAAAGTACAGCACCGGTGTGACCAAGACGCCATCGTTGCCCCTTCTCGATTTGTCCCGCCTGAAAATCTCCAATTCATACAGCATGATGTTTTATTCCGGGGGCGGCATTTCCGGTCAACAGGGCGTTTTTAACACCACCCTGCAATACCAGATTTCCAATCCGTTGACCCTCACAGTCAACCTGGCGATGCTCCACGATCCGGGTGCGTTGTTTAACAACAGCAACTTCGGTAATTCGGCGAAGATTATGCCGTCGGGGCGGCTCGACTGGAGGCCATCGGAAAATTTTTGGATGACAATCGGATTTGAGACAGTGACCATGAATCGCTATGGTTACTTTAACCCGGGGAGGTACCACTATTGGCGTTGATACTACTGGTACGCGGTGAGAGCGCCGCATCTCCCTCCCCTCTGATTCACATGTAATCAATCCATGGCCAAAAAATCCAAAAAGACTTCAGGCGGCAACGCCTATCGTATCAAACGGGCCAAGAACAAAAAACCGATTCGGGTGCTGGAAATCGGAATTGTCTTTTTGTTCTTTCTGGTGGCGGCTTATGTCGTCTCAATCGGGTTCCGTTTTCAGACAGGGCATACCACCGAAGAAACCGCGGTAGAGCATTTTATCAATTTGCAGGTGCTCAACGGCTGCGGTGAGCGCGGGGTGGCCAACATGATGGCCAATGCGATTGAGGTAGCGGTCGTGGAGCCATTGATGGTCCGCGTGATTGATACCGACAATTTTGATAATTTTGGCGTGGAGAAGACATTTGTCATTTCCCGCTCTGAGGATAAAACCGCCGCTGAGCTTTTGACCCGTCAGTTGGGCATTGATGAGACGGTGGCGTATCGTGCGATTGAAGATAACTACCTGGGAATAAATGCAACACTGGTATTAGGCAAAGATTACCGGGAGGTATTCGATTTTGACGACGAGTCAGGCACTCGCCATTAACTATGTTCACAAAGGAGTGGTAGAAAATTCTTCTATGACATCACTTGCTCTTGCCCGGGCTGCCGGGACGCTCGCCCTGTCCAAAAATGCTGCAGACGTTCGAATCCTGAAGCTCACTAAGATATCATCGGTTTGCGATTATTTTGTGATATGCACCGGGTCGGTGGATGTTCACGTCAAAGCGATCACCGATGCAATCGACGATGGACTTCGGGCACAGGGCCTGCGCCCGTCGCACCGTGAGGGCGGAGGGGGAGCCAACTGGATGCTTCTCGATTATTTCGATGTGGTCGTGCATGTCTTTACTGAAAATGCGCGCCAGTTTTACGCCCTTGAGAAGCTGTGGGGCGACGCCCCTGTAGAAGAAATGAGCTGATCCCGACCATAAGCATGCCGTGCGATCGCCTGAGGGGTGCCGCCGGATGCTGTCGTGAAACATCTGCACCATGGCCGAATCGCCTCCGGCCGTGACCGGACGTTATTCTCAACAAGCCAAGAATTTGATCATCCATATAAAAGGAACAGACCATGGATATTGCTGAACTTAAAACGAAAACGATTGCGGAGTTGCTGAAAATCGCAGAAGATCTGGATATTCCCGGGGTATCGGGGCTGCGTAAGTCTGAACTTATCTTCAAAGTCCTGGAATCGCAGTCAACGCAAAACGGCCTTATCTTTGCCGAGGGCGTGCTGGAAATCCTCGACGAGGGCTATGGCTTTCTGCGCTCCTCCGATTTCAACTATCAACCCGGTCCCGATGATATCTACGTGTCGCCGTCGCAAATCAAACGCTTCGATCTCCGCACCGGCGATACCATCTCCGGACAGGTCCGGCCGCCGAAGGAATCCGAACGGTATTTCGCCCTGCTGAAAATCGAGGCGATCAACACTGAATCGCCGGAAGTGGTCAAGCACAAGACATTGTTTGATAATCTCACGCCGTTGTACCCTGAAGTGCAGTTTGATCTCGAGACCGATCCCGAGGAAATCACGACCCGTATTATTGATTTAATGTGCCCGATCGGCAAGGGGCAGCGGGCATTGATCACCTCTCCCCCGAAAGCCGGCAAGACAATCATTATGCAGAAAATCGCGAACTCTATTACGACCAACCACCCCGGCGTCAAACTGATCGTGCTGCTTATTGACGAGCGGCCCGAAGAAGTGACCGACATGAAGCGATCGGTCGACGGCGAAGTGGTATCGTCGACCTTCGATGAACCCGCCGACCGCCATGTACAGGTGGCCGATATGGTCCTCGAAAAGGCCAAACGGCTGGTGGAGCATCAGCATGACGTCGTCATCCTGCTCGATTCGATTACCCGCCTGGCCCGGGCACACAATGCGGTCGTGCCGCATTCAGGCAAGATTCTCTCCGGTGGTGTCGATTCCAATGCACTGCATAAGCCCAAACGGTTCTTCGGGGCGGCCCGAAACGTTGAAGAGGGCGGATCGCTGACGATTATTGCCACAGCGCTGATCGAAACCGGTTCTCGTATGGACGAGGTCATTTTTGAAGAATTTAAGGGAACCGGTAACATGGAACTGGTCCTGGATCGCCGTATTGCCGATCGCCGTATTTACCCGGCCATGGATATCAACCGCAGCTCGACGCGTAAGGAAGAGCTGTTGCAGCCGCCGGAAATCCTGAATAAAGTATGGATTCTTCGCAAATTCCTGGCCGAGATGAACCCGATCGAGGCGATGGAGTTCTTACTTGATCGTATCAAAAAAACCAAGACCAACAAGAAATTCCTCGATTCGATGAAGAATTAGGGCACTTCGATCAGACCGGCCGGATATCCGGCCGGTCTTTTCTTTTGCTTTCTCGTCTTTTATGCTTCTCAATTGAAACTCTCGTTATTTCGAACTTTATCTTTACCCCCTTCGCGCCGATACAGTGAATAGGCGCTAAACTATTGCGGTATTTACTATTCTATGATTATTGTCTTGGTCATTGCGATACTGGCTGTCGCCGCTTTTCTGATGGTGGCGTTTTCCAGCCAGCCGACTATTGTCCCCGAAGACCGGGTTGAGTCCCCCCCCGAGGATGCCCGCGAGTATTCGGCGGTTACAGAAAAACTCATGGGGCAGCGCACCCGGGCTGAAAGCGGATACACTCACGACTATATTTTTCGTCCTTTCGATAAGAAATTGCGAGGCAAAATCAGCCGTCGTGAGAATGTATTGTTAATCGGGGCGCCATTGTCAGGTAAATCACGGGCGCTGATCGAGGCTGTGAAAAAAACATTGCCATCATATGAGCTGATTATCCCGGAATTGAACGATTTCACCTATGAGGACCTTCGCCTTACCTCAGGAGCGCGAAAGTCGGACAAGAATGTCCTGCTGCTCGATGATGTCGATGAATACGCGATCAAGCAGAATTTCGCTTCATTGCTGCAGGAATACGCCCGCGAAAACATACCGATTGTCGCCACCTGTCGAACCGGGCAACCGCTTAAGATTGTCTCCCGGATTCTGGAAACCGAGCTGGCATTGCTGGGTGAGATTATCGAAATCCCAAGGATAGAAACATGCGATGCCGAGTCGATATGTACCACGCTGGGAAAGACACTGCCGGAGAAATTCGATGGTACGCTCGGCCGGCTGTTTTTGGATCAGGACACTATTTCCCACGCCTACGATGCCTGTGATCCCAACGAGAAAATATTTTTCTCCTGCGCCCGGAGATTATGTGACGCCGGCGTTATCTGGAACCGGGGTGACCTCTCTTTAGAACGGATTCGCACAATCGCGATTCATCTGGAACAGGTTCAGCTCGATGAACAGGGCTGGAAAGCCATGGTGGCGGCGCTGGCGGCGCGGGGACTTTTAACCACCCATGGCGATTTTGTCCGAATTGATCGACTACTGTTTGATCGCGTACTTACCGACACGTTTAACTCGCTGGAGCACATTACCGAGACCGCCGGCGTCTTTCCCAATGATTTCGACGTCCTGTTCAGAGTCGCAGTCAAACTGCTTGCCGAGGCACGGGTCTCAAAGCCACGGGAAACTTTCCTTAAGCAGGCGATTGAAATTCTCGTTCGCGCCATGGATACTGCTCCCCGGGATAAGACTCCGGAACGGCATTCGATGGTGCAGTATAATCTGGGTAATGCGTACCTGATGCTGGCGCCGTTTGAGGCTACCGCGTTGAATCTCAAGATGGCGCTGGAAGCGTTCCATACCTCCCTGGCGGCCCGCCCCATGGATCGCTTCTCCATGCAGTTTGCTTCGGCGGAGTATGGGCTGGGCGAGGCCTTTCGTCGTCTGGCCGATCATGAACAACCGGTGGAAAATCTGCGGCTGGCAATCGAAGCATACAACGAGGCGTTGAAGGTGCGATCGCAGGAGCATTTTGTCATCGACTACGGTCTCACCCGCACCGGATTGGGGCATGCCTGGCTGGCGCTGGCCGAATTTGAAAACCGTCAGCAGCACGCCGACCGGGCGATTGAAATCTTTCTATCGGTGCTGGAGATTTTCGATGCCAGGAAATTTCCGGCGCAGCATGCCCGTATTCAAAATATCCTTGGACAGGCCTATCTCAGTATAGCCCAGACAAAGGACCAATCATTCTACTCACGGCAGGCCGTACAGGCCCATAGCGATGCTGTAAAGATCTTTACGATAAATCATTATCCCCGCGAATTCGCTGAAACGATGCATCAGCGGGGCGACGCCTATATCTCCCTGGCCGAGTCAACCGACCGCGGCTATAACATTCTTATGGCTATCGACAGCTATAAAGAAGCCCTGCGGGTGAGAAAACCGGATACGCACCCGGTCAGCTATGCCGCCACGCAGAACAGTTTGGGTGAGGCCTACCGGATGCTGGCCGAAATGGAAAACCTGGTGGACAACTGCAAGATGGCCGTAGAGGCTTTTGATCTGGCCTTGAATTATCGTAACCGCAATGCCCTGCCGCTGCCGTGGGCGGCCACCAAGAGCAGCCTGGGGATGGTGTTTCGCATGCTGGGTGAGTCGGAACAATCAGCCGATTTTCTCGCTGCCGCCGAGCGATCGTTTCTCGACGCCCTCACGGTCCATACTAAAGCACGGTATCCCAAAAAATTTGCGGCGCTGCAAAATAATCTCGGGGTCACGTATCGGTCGCTGGCCAAGATCACCGACTTTAATGCCAATTGCAGCAAAGCCCGCGATTGCTATGAGACCGCTTTGACAGCTATCAGCCGGGAGAATGATCCCGGTTTGTACAGCCGGGTACAGACGAATATCAAGACGCTCGAGGATTTCATCACCGCCGAGCGGGTAAAAGAGCGGTCGTATGGCCGGGTGGTGCGGTAGGGGTGCGATTGGTCCTGCGTTCAAAGACCGCAGGCCACCCCGAGAAACTTTGAAATTGCCTCAACGGGCTTTTAATACACGGCCTTAGCTGGCCACCCCTTAAATATGAAACTCGATTATATCGCCATCGATTAATTCGAACGTCTTCTGGACCTTCTGGCCGTCGTGCTTCCCCTCGCCCCAGATTTTGGCGTACTGGAGCTTGTAAGCGAAATCCTTATGGAGCGCGATGGCGGCGTCTTCGACTGTCGCCCCCGGCTTGAGAATAATCGGATCGCTGAAATCGGGATCGTGACCGATATTTTTCGTAAACACACGGATTATATTGAGATTTTCGAAGATAGCCCGGCGCAGCGCCTCCAGCGAATCATAATCCAGAATCGAGGTCTCAATAATCGGCAGTCCGGGGAAAAGCTCATCGAGATT
>CAZGLR010000154.1:0-3992 GCA_964526635.1 uncultured Ignavibacteriales bacterium
AGCCGCCAGAATAGTAAAAACAATGGTAATTCCGATCGCGGCAAATTTCAGGGTGAATATCAGGGAGGTATCCATCGGTTCACACCTTTCTTATAGCGGAATAAGTCCGTGCTTTTTCTGCGGCCGCAACTCGCGTTTGGCTTTCAGGACCTCAAGGGTGGCGGCCAGATACGGCCTGGTCTCGGCCGGTTCGACGATTTCATCGATCAACCCCCGCGAGGCTGCAAAATACGGATTGGCGAACATATTTTTATATTCTTCGATGCGCTGTTCTTTTTCAGCATCGGGTTCATCGGCTTCTGAAATTTCCCGTCGGTAGAGTATATTAACTGCGCCTTCGGCGCCCATAACCGCCACTTCGGCACTGGGCCATGCAATCAGCGTATCGGCACCCATGCTCTTGGCGCACATGGCCAGATAGGCCCCACCATAGGCTTTGCGGACTACAACAGTCATTTTAGGGACAGTCGCGGCAGCATAGGCAAACAGCATCTTGGCGCCATGACGGATAATACCGCCATATTCCTGCTGAACGCCGGGCATAAATCCGGGGACATCGACGAAGGTAATAATCGGGATATTGAAGGCATTGCAGAAACGGATGAAACGCGATGCCTTATCGGACGAATCGATATCCAGCACACCGGCTTTGTGCATCGGTTGATTGGCGACAATCCCGACAGTATAGCCGGTGAGCCGGGCAAACCCGACGATGATATTGCGAGCGTATTCCGCCTGAATCTCCATGAAGTCGCCATCGTCGATGATGGCTGCAATAATGTCGTGCATATCATATGGTTCACTGGAATCATCAGGAACGACCGTATTCAGGAATTCGTCAGGAAGGATCTCTTCCTGATGCGATTCATGATCAAACGGCGGCTCTTCGGTATTATTGCTGGGCAGAAAAGACAGCAGTCGTTGTGCGATAGCAACAGCATCTTCATCGTCTTCGGCAATGAAATGGACAACACCGGAATAGAAGGCATGGCTCTCCACGCCGCCAAGCTGTTCGGCGGTGATATCCTCACCGGTGACCTGTTTGATGACGCTTGGTCCGGTGATAAATAACTGGCCCTCATGGCGCACCTGGATGATAAAATCGGTCAGGGCCGGTGAATAGGCCGCCCCGCCGGCGCAGGGGCCGGCAATAATACTGATTTGCGGTACGACCCCGGAAAGCAAAACATTGCGGTAAAATATGCCACCGTAGCCTGACAGCGAATCAACACCTTCCTGAATGCGGGCGCCGCCGCTGTCGTTGATCATGACAAAGGGATCGCCGGTTTTCAGCGCTGCCTCCATGGCTTCCTGAATCTTGCGCCCGGTGGCTTCGCCGACTGAACCGCCGGCGACTGTAAAATCCTGGCTGGCGACATACACCGGGCGGCCGTTAATCAGGCCGTGGCCGGTTACGACGCCCTCGCCGGGGAATTCCTTGTCAGCCATCCCGAACTGGCTGCTGCGATGTTTGACATACAAAAGTGATTCCCGAAACGTATCGGGCTCAAAAAGCAGATCGATGCGTTCGCGGGCGGTCAGCTTACCCCGTTCATGCTGTTTGGCGATGGCCGCATCCCCACCACCGTTTTGCAACCGGGCCCGGGTTTTGCGCAGTTGTGATATTTTATCTTTTGACATGGCGTCTTCTCGATTTCTACGGATTTGGCATTCCTATGGGGAAAATCCCCCTTCAATTTATTTACCGACGGTAAATCGCGGCTGTTTTCTGACTCCGACTATAGCTGTTTACGACCGTTCCGTCAACCAAATGGATGTACTTTCGACAGAAAACTTCCCGGTAAAACCGGACTTTAATCTGGTACTTTGGGACTGAAGACGTACCGCCTCAATCGTTCTATCTGATTATACTGCAATATATTACAAATCCTGGTCGGCATTGGATCAAATCTCCAACGGCCACTGTTTTGGTTGTGATTTCGCCACTAATATTTTGTTATATCATGGATAATTTCTATCCGTACTACTTGAAATGGAATTTCAATGGAGTCCTGTCAATGAGTCAGAGTTGTCAGAAGCAAACGGTCACGCTGCGGCCGTCGGTCGAACAGGCCGAGCAGGTACAGCGCTTGCCGAAATGGTTGAAGGTATCAGCGCGGACCAATGAAAATTATATCCGTGTGAAAAATATACTGGCCAGGCATAAGTTGCATTCGGTATGCCAGGAAGCCTCGTGTCCCAATATTCGCGAATGTTTTGGCGAGGGGACAGCCACCTTTATGATTCTGGGAAATCATTGCACCCGGGGATGCCGCTTTTGTGATGTCATTTCGGCAGTTCCGCTGGGGCTTGATACCGATGAGCCGGCGCGTCTGGCCAAAGTGGTCGCCGAGCTAAAACTCAAGCAGGTCGTCATCACATCGGTGACACGCGATGATCTGGCTGACAATGGCGCCGCGATATTCGCCGAAACAATACGATTGCTGCGACAACAGGATCCGGAGGTCAATATCGAAGTGCTTATCCCCGACATGAAGGGTGATCGCGAATCGGTGGAAAAGGTCCTGGACCTGGAGCCGGAAGTTTTTGCGCATAACGTCGAGACAGTTCGACGGCTATATCGTCGGGTGCGGCCCGGAGCACGACTGGAGCGATCGCTGGATGTGCTTCGTATGGCCCATGAGTACCCGAAACGCCCGGTGGTCAAAACCGGCTTCATGGTCGGACTGGGCGAGTCATTGTTTGAGATTATCGAGCTATTTGAAGAAATATACACGACCGGAACGCAGATTGTGACCGTCGGGCAGTACTTGCGGCCCTCGAAAAATCATCTGCCGGTCGAGAAGTTTTATACGCCCGATGAATTCAGGGAACTGGCCCGTATCGGTCAAAAGATCGGATTCGAGCATGTGGAATCAGGACCATTGGTGAGATCATCGTACAAGGCCTTCACACAAGCCAAGGATATTCTCGCGAAGAAACGGATCGAGGTATAATCGACATGCCGACCAAGCAATCAATTTCGACGACTGATTTGCCGGGGCAGGCCTCAGCGCATACAGTTGCCATAGTTGGCCGTGAGGTCATCGCCCACAAGACGATTGCATTGTTTCTGGAACGCCCTGCGGGCTTTTCCTTTGTTGCCGGTCAGAATATCGATGTGACAGTTGTCGATCCGCCGGAGCCTGACCCCGAGGGCGGCAGCCGGACCTTCTCCATCGCCAGCGCGCCATTCGAAGATCAAATTATGATCGCCGTGCGTCTGCGGAATAATCCTTATAAGCGCGCGTTGGAAACGCTGCCGATTGGATCACCGATACAGATCGATGGCCCCTATGGATCATTCGTTTTGCATAATGACAGCAGCATCCCGGCTGTGTTTATCGCCGGTGGAATCGGCATTGCGCCGATTCTGAGTATCCTCCGTGAGGCGGCCGAGCAGGGCTGCGATCATCGGCTGACCCTGTTTTACGCCAATCGGCGTATCGAAGATGCCGCCTATTATGACGAATTGGAAGCGCTCGCCGATGCGTTGCCAAACTTTGCCTTTATTCCGACGATGACACGGCCGGAAACATCGGGGCATCCGTGGACCGGCGAGTGCGGCTATATCGATGGCCCTATGCTAAAGCGATCTATTCGCGATGTCAGGACACCGATTTATTTTGCGGTAGGGCCATCGCGCATGGTCTGGGGGACGATGACCCTGCTCGATGGTCTCGTGGATAAAAGCAAAGTTAAGCTGGAAGACTTCACCGGGTTTTAGTCAGCACAATCAAGAACTAAGCCCGTGAAAACTGCCTCAGTTCCCGGGCTTAGTTTTATCCTATCGCCGCTGGCGGACATCTTCGCGGGTTTCACGACGGTCCTCGCGACGTTCGCGATAATCCTCCTGTAGTTCCTCCTGGCCACTGGTAACATCGCGGCGGGCCAGCGCCAGGTAGGCATCGAGCAGATCGCGCTGCATCTCCCCAATGAAGATATCGTAGCCATCATCGCGGTAATTCGCGAACTGCCTCAATCAGTTTACC
>CAZGLR010000154.1:4002-6422 GCA_964526635.1 uncultured Ignavibacteriales bacterium
ATCGCGAATCTGATCGTTTAACAAACCCAGTTCGGCAACGATTTCGCGTTTTCTCAGGAGAATCTCGGCGGCGTCTTTGGCATCGACTCTATCATCGCGATAATCACGGCGGTCATCTCGAAGGTCACGACGATCATCCCGCAATTCATGTTTAGCCCGTTTGACATCGCCGGAGGTGCCATAGGTTTTGGCCTCGACCAGTTCCTTCTTGTCGCGTTGTTTTTCGCGACGATCACTGCGGGTTTCGCGCTTACTCTCTTTGACTTCCTTCTTATCAGCACCAAACTGCGCCGCCGATTCCTGCAGGTCCTTGTGGATTTCGAGTGATATTGTCTCCATCAGGCGATTACGGGCGGCATGGTCACCATTGAGGCGCGCGGTATTCCATTGCTCTATGAGCGCTTCCATCCGGGCCAGATCAAAAGTATCATCGGCCAGGGCCCGACGCGAGGAATTGATGTCGCGATTATCCTGGACGCGTTCAACAACATTACGGCCGGCCTGGGCGAGGGCCGGGGCAGCAATAGTGATGATGAGCAGCAAGGTTAGAATCAGAGTTATCAAACAATTGCGGTTCGTCATTGTGACCTCCCGTTTATGCAGGTTTCATTTTGTAATCATATTTTGTGCTATTGCAAAGACAGGGCCGAAAGGCGTCGTGATTTTGACCTTGCGGTACAATGACTTGCAAAACCGGATCGTAACAAAAAAACCGCCTCTGTCCCGGATGGGACAGAGGCGGTACACAGCGCGGCAGAATTGTGCGGGCAGCTATCCGGTTTCCATAGTTGCCCGGGGGGACTCACGGGGGAGGTCAGGGTCTTGATCATCCGTCTCAAGAGAACAGCGTGACCATATGCTGTACATCTCATCGCTGCTGGTTCTCGAGTTAATAACAAAGTCGGCTTTTCCGCTCCGGATGAGGGCGGCAAAACACTTGAGAATAACCGTATCAAAGGCGCTTCCTGAGTCTTCGGACATGATAGCCAGGGCTCTCTCCACCGGATACGCTTTGCGATAGACGCGATCGGAGGTCAGCGCATCAAATACATCGGCAACACTGATAATCCGCGCGCCCAGCGGGATATCTTCGCCCTTGAGGCCCAGCGGGTAGCCGGTGCCGTCGAATTTCTCATGATGATGCAGCAGCAGCGGCTTGATATCCCACGGGAATTCGATTCCACGCAAAAGCTCGACACCGAGTTCCGGGTGTTTTTTTATTTTGGAAAACTCCTCACTGGTTAACCGGCCCGCTTTTTTCAGGACGGTATCATCAATTTTTATTTTGCCGATATCATGCAGCAGGGCGGCGGCAACAATAGTCTTGAGGGCATTACCTCGCATTCCAAGTTCCCGGGCCAAAAGCAGTGAGAAACTGGCGACTCTATCGGAATGGCCCTTGGTATATTTGTCTTTGCGATCAACATTACGCGCCATCGATTCGAAAATTTCCAAATACATGTGTTCGATCGATCCGATGACTTTCTCCGCCTCTTCCCGCTTACCCTCGGCCTTCAACGATGTATAGATGCGATAAGAGGCTTCCAGATCAGCCAGAGCGTCGAAATGGTGTTCCATGGCGCTGTAGAGGGTCCCGCGTTCAAGCAGCACTTCGGCCTCGAGATATTGCGCACCGATTTCGGAGCTGATGGACAACGCTTCATTCAGAAGTTCGAGAGCGCTGCCAAGGTCACCCTCGGCGAAGGCAATCTTACCGGATATCTTGATTGTCTCGACCAGGTTGCCGTTGACAATCCCGGCGTCAACGAGATATTGACGGGCGATATCGGCATGATAGCGGCCCTGGACAGTCTTGCCTTTCTTCAGGTACAAATCAGCCAGATTGATATCGACTATCAGTTTGAGTGAGGCGTCTTTGATGCTTCGGGCGGTTTCATAGGCCTGCTCAAAGTAATGCAGGGCCTCATCGACCAACCCGCGTTCGGCCAGGGTGATAGCCAGGTTGTTTTTGGTGTAGGCGGATTTGCGGATTTCATTATTGGTGGAATAAAAGGCCAGCGACTCCCGGTATAATTCCAGCGCCCGCTGCCAGTTGCCTTTCATATTCATGATCGTACCGAGATTGTTGACCAGATCGGCATAGATCAGTTTATCGTCGAGTGACTCAGCGACGGCAATCGCTTCATCATAGTAGTTTTCGGCTTCTTCAAATTCACCGAGTTCCACATAAATAACACCAAGGTTGCGCAGCGCCCGGCACAGGCCGGGAGCGTCATCAAGACGCCGGTAGGCGCCGATGGCGCGCTGGAGGTATCCCAGGGCACGGTCGTGATCGCCCAGCTTGGCCAAAAGCTGGCCGATCTGAGTGAACGTCTCCGATTTTGCCGACAGGTGGGAAGAATCACGACAGAATTTGAGGATCTTCTGGTATTCAGCGATTGCATGCTCATGGTCACCAC
>CAZGLR010000155.1:0-6394 GCA_964526635.1 uncultured Ignavibacteriales bacterium
TCCGATGAGTAGCACTGCACAGGCCAATTATCTCAACAGCCCCAAAGGTATCTGGAGCTGGATATATACACTTGATCACAAACGTATCGGAGTGCTGTATCTCTGTGCGATCATGACTTTTTTCTTTGTCGGCGGGCTGCTGGCCCTGCTGATCCGACTTGAGCTGATGTCACCCGCCCCGGATCTGATGGGTCCGGATACGTATAATCAGATGTTTACGCTCCACGGCGCGATCATGATCTTCCTCTTTATTATCCCGGGTATACCCGCCGCGCTCGGAAATTTCGTGTTGCCGCAGATGCTTGGCGCCCGTGATGTCGCTTTCCCCAGGCTGAACCTGGCCAGTTGGTATGTTTTTGTCGGCGGGGCTATCTTTGCGCTGTATTCAATTGTTGCGGGCAGTGTCGATACCGGCTGGACGTTCTATACACCATACAGTACCGAAACGACGACTTCGGTCATTTCCATGACGCTCGGGGTATTCATCCTCGGCTTTTCATCCATTTTCACCGGGATCAATTTTATCGTCACTATTCACAAACTGCGTGCCCCGAACATGACCTGGTACCGTTTGCCGCTGTTTGTCTGGGCGCTGTATGCTACCGCCATTATCCAGGTACTGGCCACGCCGGTTTTGGCGATTACCCTACTTCTGCTGATTCTCGAGCGCGCCTTCGGTATTGGTATTTTCGATCCCAAGATGGGTGGCGACCCGGTGTTGTATCAGCATTTCTTCTGGTTCTATTCGCATCCGGCGGTCTATATCATGATTTTGCCCGGTATGGGTATTATCAGCGAGTTGATTGCGACATTCTCGCATAAAAAGATATTCGGTTATAAAGCGATTGCCTATTCCTCGCTGGCGATTGCATTTATCAGCTTCCTGGTCTGGGGACATCATATGTTTACCAGCGGCCAGTCTGAGATCGCGGCGATGCTCTTTTCTTTTTTGACCTTTTTGGTGGGGATACCCTCGGGCATCAAAGTTTTCAACTGGGTGACAACGCTTTATAAAGGACGCATACAACTGGCGGCGCCGATGCTGTATGCGTTGTCTTTTTTATTCCTGTTCACTATCGGCGGTCTGACCGGTATTTTCCTCGGGGCGCTGGCGGTTGACATTCACCTTCATGATACCTATTTCATCGTCGCCCATTTCCATTATGTCATGATGGGCGGCACAGTCATGGCTTTTCTTGGCGGGCTTCATTTCTGGTGGCCGAAGATGTTCGGTCGTATGTATAGTGAAATATGGGCTCGCTGGGCGGCACTGCTAATTTTTGTCGGCTTCAATGTCACGTTCTTTTCGCAATTCATTCTTGGTTCGCAGGGTATGCCGCGGCGATACTACAGCTATCTTGATCAATACCAGCCGCTGCATGCGTTCTCATCGGTAGGCTCATGGATTCTGGGCCTGGGCTTTTTGATTATGGTCATTTACCTGTTTCATTCACTGTTCAAGGGTCGTAAGGCGCCCGCTAATCCCTGGGGATCGCTGACGATGGAATGGACGATACCATCACCACCGCCGACGCATAATTTCGAAGAAGATCCAATCATGCTGCACAGTCCCTATGATTACGATAAAGTCAGTCTCCCCATCTACGATGAGAAAGGGACCAGCGTATGAGTACAGCCCATGATCATCCGGCCCATTTGCAGCATCATTTTCACGACAGCGCCCAGCAGCAGGATTCGGCCAAGCTGGGGATGTGGATATTCCTGCTGACCGAGGTGTTGTTTTTCGGCGGACTATTTTGTGCCTATGCTGTCTTCCGGGCCTGGAACCCGGAGATGTTCATCAATGCGCATAAAGTGCTGGATGTGCAAATGGGTATGTTCAATACTTTTGTGCTCATAACCAGCTCATTGACAATGGCCTTATCGATCCGTTTTCTCCAGGTCAACGACCGCAAAAAGGCGATATGGATGCTGGTGGCAACGATTCTCTTTGCCCTTGTCTTTTTGGTGGTCAAGTATTTTGAATACAGCCATAAGATTCATTTCGGACAGTTACCGGGGAAATATTATGCATACACCGGTATCGAAGGAACCAATCCGCATATTTTTTTCGGCATCTACTTTGCGATGACGGGGCTTCATGGAATCCATGTGATTGCCGGGATTTTCGTTATAAGCTGGGTATTATGGCGAACAGTAAAAAATCATTTTTCAGCCGAATACTACACCCCGGTCGAGAATGTCGGCCTGTACTGGCACCTGGTCGACTTAATCTGGATTTTCCTTTTCCCATTGCTATATCTGATAGGGTAAGCTTATGAGTTCTCGCAGCGCTTCACATGAACATCATATTGTCCCGCTGAGACATTATTTCATGGTAGCCGGGGCATTGTTTGTTCTGACGGTAATCACGGTTGCGGTTTCCTACGTTGACTGGGGTGTCTGGAACTTGCTGGTGGCAATGGCCGTGGCGGCCATCAAGGGAACTCTGGTGGCTATGATCTTCATGCATCTCTGGTATGATCGGAAACTCTATTTCATAATTTTTGTTGGTAGTATCGTCTTTCTGGCATTATTCATATTGTTTACTATGGCTGATACGTTGGAACGCGGCACGGTTAATGATATCCGGCAGCGGCCGATCAAGGAAGACGCTGTCATTTACGATAACTGGCCGCCTGAGAGTGCGGATCATGGCGCCGGTCACGGTGCCGATACGACTGCCGCCGATACCAGTCATCATGACAGCGATACCACCGGGACCACTGATGGCGATAGTGAGGCCGGTGCTTCTGATAATGCCGCGGGCCATTGACCGATGGCAGCTTAAGGGAAGTGTTTCATAGGACTTAATCGGCGGGAAGTGGGGAAAAGAGGATGAACGGTTTTCGACGCTTTGCGCTGGCTGCGACAATTTCTGTCTATTTTTTAATTTTTTTCGGCGGTTTGGTTCGTGTCTCAGGTGCCGGACTGGGTTGCCCGGACTGGCCCAAATGTTTTGATCGCTGGATTCCCCCGACCAGTATCGCGCAGCTTCCTGAACATATCGATCCCGACGATTTCAACTTTGCCCTGGCCTGGATTGAGTATGTCAATCGCCTGATCGGTGTTATGGTCGGCATCTTTGTTGCCGGTACCGCAATCTGGGCGTTGCGTCGCTATACCCGTCATTTGACTCTGGTCATTCCGGCTTCGCTGGCGGCGATTCTGGTGGCCTATCAGGGCTGGCAGGGCGGGCAGATGATCGAAGCCCGCCTGGAAGCCAACCTCGTTTCACTTCACATGGGGCTTGCCTTTATAATCGCGCTGCTCTCGACCTATGTCACACAAAAGGCCTGGTATCTGCAGGCCGGTAAGAAACCGTCGGTCGCTCATCTTGATCGCGGCATTCGCATCGGGATGATCGGGCTGATTGTTGTCTCAGTCATCCAGGTTGTTACCGGGACGCAGATGCGGACAGCCATCGAAGCGGCCATGCAGGAGTATCCGCTGCTTCCCGAGACAGTGCTCTTGACCAGGATACCATCATGGCATATGTTTCATATCCTGCTGGGAGTGATCCTGACGATCATCGCCTGGCAGGTCGGCGCCCGTATTCTGCGCCGCCCGATCGGCAAAGCGCCGCTGGTGGAATCGACCGCGTGGACGATGATGATCGTCGCGGCAGTGCAGATTCTTATCGGCTCGGTGCTGATCATGTTCGATCTGGCGGCATTGCTGCAGTTGTTTCACCTGCTGCTCTCGGCGGTTTTTGTCGGACTACTGGTGGTGCTGCGTACGGCACTGCGACATGAAGGAGAAACGATATGACCCGACGGATGCTGATACATTTAAGCTGGCTCCTGCCGGTGGCGGTATTTCTGATCATACTGGGATCAGTCACGATATGGTTCGCCAACGCTTCTATCGGGACGCTGCCGGATTACGGCGGCCTGGTCGAATTCAAGATGGTTGATCAAGACGGCCAGGTGTTTACCGATGAGGATCTCACCGGCAAGATCAGTGTGGTGTACTTTATGTTTACCCGCTGCCGGGCGGTATGCCCGACAACCAGCCGGCATATGGCACAACTGTATGAAACGTTTGGGGAAAGCGACATGGTGCAGTTGGTTGGGGTAAACGTCGATCCGACTCATGATACCCCTGACGTACTGAAGACCTATGCCGATTCGATTGGTATCACCACCGACAATTGGAAGTTCCTGCATGCCCCTCTTGAGGAAGTCTCGCGGGTCATGGAAGAGGGTTTTATGGTCGGCGGCGATGATCTCCCGGGGGCGCATTCCTCGCGGTTTGTCCTGCTGGATACCGAGGGTCATATTCGGGGCTATTACGATGGTATGGACAGCGAAGAGATCCCGGTAATCAAGGAACATATTGCGATGCTGGCGAGGCAGGCGCGATGAATGTCAGCGATCTGCCGACTGTTAATGCCGTGCTCAACAGCATCAGTACGGTCCTGCTCCTGCTCGGCTTTATCTATATCAAAAAGAACCAGCCGTCTATGCACAAGCGCTTTATGATCGGAGCATTGGTCAGTTCGGCGTTGTTTCTCACAACTTATTTGTATTATCATTATCAGGTCGGTTCGGTGCCCTATGAGAAATTCGACTGGACCCGCCCGGTGTATTTTGCCATCCTGATTCCGCATATTATTCTGGCGGCCCTGATGGTGCCGTTTATTCTGGCCGCGGTGTGGTTCGCATTCAAAGGCAACTTCACCACCCACAAAAGAATAACAGTCTGGGTCTGGCCGGTATGGATGTTCGTGTCAGTATCGGGGATAGCCGTGTATTGGATGTTGTATCATTTGTAGATCACCCTGCTGATCAATTACCCATTGGCAAAATCGGCGAATCGACTATATTAATAGTGTCGTCAAGATAGTCTATTCAAATATTGCTGCGTCCATACGGGGTGGGATAATTGGACATGCGCGCATCAAAACTCACTTGTATCTTATTCGGTATTCTGGCTGTTTCTGCCGGTATACTTTCGGCGGAGCCGCAGCCGGTGGTACAGCCGGATTACCTGCGTACAACCGCCTATCATAATGACGGGAATATCCGTGCAGTATTCTACAGCACTGATATCAGCGAGTTTTTCGGAACATACGATGCGGAGACCGGAGATGATGTCTATGGCTGTCGATATCCCCGGGGAAGCGATAATCTCTATCTGTACAATAGCGGTTTGTGGATTGGGGCAATCGTAGATGGCGATACCCTGACGACTTCCGGGCCCGATGGCTATTCTTACTGGTATGAATACAATCCACAGGATGTGAATACCGGTGGGTATTATCGCAAGAGTGGATATGCCGACGATGAATTCGCCATTGCCGCCCGGGACAGCGGCGGCAACGCCAACTACTACCCTGACCATACGCCGCTGGGTATTTCCATTGCGTTGACCAGCCGCAGCTGGGCCGATTCGCTATATGATGATTTCATCATCTGCGAATATACCATTACAAATACCGGCAGCAGTTATCTGGAAGAAGTGTATGTCGGCCGATTTTTCTGGGTGTCAGCTTTCAATAATACTGTTGGAGAAGGTGATTTTAGTAAGGACGTCGTCGTCTGGATCGATACGCTGCTGGATGCAAACGACCCCCAAAGCCGTCTGTGTATGCCGGTCTGGTTTGATGCCGACGGTGACCCCTTTGCCGGACAATGGGGTCCCAATTCGGTTCGAGGTGCCATGTCGCTTCGCCTGGTTGACGCCTCAAGACCGGTTGAGCGTTTCAATTTTAACTGGTGGCATTACATGGTCTGGGACGACATCCTCGATTTCGGCCCGCGGCAGCTTCCTCCCGACGGGAGTCCGATCACGCTGTTTGCCAATAATAAGACTGGATATCCCGACGAAGATATTGACAAGTATTATATCATGGCCCATCCCGAAATCGACTACAGCAACTGCGAAATCAATCTATATGATTCATCGAACGGTTGGTTGACGCCGTCCGATACAGTTCGCCATGATATCCTTGCCGGAGTTATGCCGTCCTGTGTCTATTCCTTCGGACCGTTTGATTTGCCCCCGGGCGACTCGATTCATTTCGTCCTGGCCTATGTGGCAGCCGAATCGATTCATCCCGGCCCCGATACTTATGCTTCACTCTATGATCCGGATAATCCCGCGCCATACCTGGCCAGCCTGGATTTTTCAGATTTGTTTATTCATCACCGCCGGGCCGATTCGGTCTATCGCAGTGGCTATATTCTGCCAGGGCCGGGGCCGCCGCAGGGAATAGATATTCTTGATTACAATGATACCTTTGTTACCTTGTCCTGGCCGCAATCGAAACATCCCGATGTCATAGGCTATTATGTCAATGTCCGGGATA
The DNA here is from genome assembly GCA_964526635.1 of uncultured Ignavibacteriales bacterium. GTDB lineage: Bacteria > Zixibacteria > MSB-5A5 > GN15 > JAAZOE01 > CAZGLR01. Next base: position 6,314 of record CAZGLR010000155.1, read on the forward strand.
CCTCTATCGATGAAAACTGGCATCATTGCCAGCCATCATATGTAGCCGATACTGTGTACACCTTCATTGTCCCGGAAACCG
>CAZGLR010000156.1:0-6393 GCA_964526635.1 uncultured Ignavibacteriales bacterium
TCGGCCCGCCCGAGGGCCCGCAGCAGACCGACGTGCAGCCCGCGTCGCAGCCGACCAGCACGATCAAGTGGCGGCGGCCCGCCTTTGAAGACATAGTTGATTACCAGGATGGCATCTCCGACGCCAACGCTCAAATCACCGTTGGCATCGCCGCACATATAAGTCTGTTCTTCTTCAACCGTCATGATCACCGGAATCGTCCAGGGCGATTCACCCGGATTGGCCGAATTTGAAGTAATGACGACCGACGCCGTGTATTCACCCGGTTCGAGCTCGCCGGAAGTCACGGTTGCTTCAACCAAATCACTGGAGCCGGGGATAATCGAGCCGCCATACGAATCGAGGGTCAGCCATTGATACGGCATATAGAACCTGACGGCCAGATCGTCTTTAAGATATGGCGCCAGGTAGACAACCTCGAGGCCGTCGGTACCATCCTCGTTTTCGATACCGACCGCGCAGTTTTCAACATCGAATCCGGGAGCTACATCAAGATACTGGATGGTAATACTGCCATCGGTATCAAGAATTACCTGCGCTGTGATAACATCCCCGGGATTAGCCCGATATTCAGGGTAGTTTTCGAATGTAATGACCATTCGGTTGCCGACATTTTGATACAGCACCCGTCCGGTGGTATTATCGCCGTCGGTGATATCAAGATCATCCCAGAGCCAGGCGATAAAATTATCGGGGGTCGTGGCACCGGGAATGGCAGTCTTGTACCGGGAAGCTATATCGGTTGCGGAAAAGCCAATCAGGCCATTGGAACCAAGATAGAAATCGGTATATACATTGCCATAAAAGGGGAAGGCAAATCCGATCGAATATGGCCCCGATTGAGTATCATCGCCAAAGTCGGCAGTGATGTCGGTTCCGGTCCCTGAAATGTCAATCCAGGAAAAAGTTGGCCCGCCCGCTTCATCGGAATCAACCCAGAAATAACCAAATGAGTCCGGACCGCCGGCGTTCTTGGTAACGGGTTGCCCCGTTCGATAATCCTCGGAACCCTTGATTTCGATATAATCAAGAAATTCCGGCTCGTACTGGCGCGATGCCGGTTCCACTTCACCGAGAGCGAAAAGACGTGAGACAGATTTGTTCTTAAACGCGTCGATGACCACCTGAATGGCATAATCAAGTGGTCCGCTACCAACACTTTCTATGGTCACCATCTGGCTGGCCGAATCGCCCTGTAAAACGGTCTCGATAATTGTCCCGGGGATGATAATCGACGCCGCTGAGGGCAGCACCGAGAACATAAACGTATCAGTCGTGTCAGTATTATTCTCGATATCCATCGCAGAGATGTAGTAACTGATATCGGTATAGGGCGGCTGGGCCGGGATAAAGGCATGGAATATATCCGGCTGACCGGTCGCAGTCATGACGTCTTCATACCAGACGCTGGAAATTTCATAGTGGAGCTTAAGTTCAAAGGGCACCAGGTCCGTAACCGAGGCGATGTCCGCGATAACTTCATAGGCATTGAGTGTATCCTGCGTGTCATCAAGCGGCGGATCGTGGGCAATATGGACGCCGGCATAGGGATCATAGCCGTCGATTGTCTGGGCACCGGTGTTGTCCGGATCGAGCCAGTGTTTCAACTGGTTGGAGGACGACCCGCCGCCCAGCCATGACATGGAAAACTTGCCATACCAGTCGGCCGTGATGCTGGTGCACGACGCATAGCCGCCATGAAGCTGTCCCACAATGCGCTGGTTTTGGTCAAAAAGCGGGGAACCGGAAGAGCCGCCCTCGGTGGTGCCGTCTTCCCAGTTACCAACACGCCAGTGAGTAGTCCCCGAAGTTTGCAAGTAGTTGGCCGAAGTCACCGGATCATAATCAAATGAAATCTTTTTTATATCGCCGGAGGGGTGGTGAATCGCGGTGGAAGTGGTCGAAGCCGTATTAATCGTTGACCAACCGTTGTAGTACGGCGAATAACTTTCCGGCGGTGTTTCATCGAGCAGCAACAGGCCGAAATCAGAACTGGAGTAACTGGCCAGCAGGGTTGTTCCCTGGACCGTCATATCAGTCGGGCCATTGATATTGGTGCAACCCGGGCTCTCGTAATTGAACATGATGATCCAGGTTTCTTCACTGCCCAGACAATGATTGGCGGTGAGAAAGTAAGGCGTTCCGTCCTGGCGGACATTATTGACGAGCGAGCCGGAACACCAGCGCGTGCCGCTGGACAGGAGAACCATCGCCACACCGCGCTTATGATCCTGCCAGTCGGCGCCCTCGGGACAGTTCACGTTGTTGTTGCAGGATCCCGAGCTGCCGAACCCCTTTGTTTCCAGAAATCCAAAAATATCTTTATAGGCATGGACAACACGAGAGATTGTAATTTCACCGGGTTTGCTGACATTTGCGGGTTCATAATACTCGAGAATACACACATCGCCCTTGACCGGTGAAGTGGCCATCTTGCCATGCAGTTTGTTATTAAAACTGGTGAATGCCCCAATGACCATTTCGTGATCTTCGCTGTAGACCCAGAGTCTCGCGCCGGAGGGCAGCCAGTATCGCGAATAAATCAGGTTGATGGAATAGGCGCCGGGGGCCTCGATACGAAGACGCCACAGGCGGGAACCATCGGGCAATGTCTCCCAGGTACCCGAGTTTTCGAGTGAATAGTCGACATCGAAGGGGTAACCGAAACGGAACGGTACATCTTTGCCGCGCTCGGCTTCGTCCTCGGCCAGAAGCTTTTGGACATCGACGTCTCCCAAACGTACGACATCAATATCTGCTGATTGCTTCTGGAATAATTCGAAACTGGCCGGCATCCCACCCTGACTGATTTGAGCCACAGCCGGAGCCCCCGGAAGTAGTACTCCCAGACATAACACGAGTAAAAATCCAATCTGGCGCATGTTAACCTCTGCTCTTAATTCTTCCTATGCCTTGCGGCGCTCTCCGTGAGTTGTGATCAACTCCCATTCAACTGATCGCAACTGTTTGACAAAATATAATACGCGAGGTTTATCCAATTTGGCGGACAAACCTCGTGACATGGATTTATTTGACCGATTTGGTACCCGTTGATTCAGGCACCGTGTCGAGTCCGGATTTGGTCGGGCAGCACGGTTCCGGGCCGCCGTTGAAAACATAGCTAACGAGGTAGATGACGTCGCCGACATTCACAGCGCCATCGCAATTGGCATCGCCGGCCTCAATTGGATCCGGGGATGGTCCGGATTTGAAGACATAATTGACGATATATACTGCATCGGACAGGGCGGCAGTGCCATCACCCGTGGCATCCCCGCACACATAGTCGCAGGCATCACCGGTGCCGTCACCATCGCTGTCAAGCTGATCCGGGTTGGCAATATCCGGGCAGTTATCACAGGCATCTCCGAAAGCGTCTTCATCGCCATCGGCCTGATCGGTGTTGGCCTCGGCCGGGCAGTTATCGCAGCCGTCGGGGACAGTGTCACTATCGGCATCGGCGGTATCGTCGAATCCCGGGCAGATATCACAGCCGTCCGGAACGCCATCTTCATCGGCATCTGCGGTGTCATCGAAGCCGGCGCAGACATCACAACCATCGGGAACGCCGTCGCCATCGTCATCGGCGTTATCATCGAATCCGGCGCAAATATCACAGCCGTCCGGGACACCGTCGCCATCGGCATCAGCGTTATCATCAAACCCGGCACAAATATCGCAGCCGTCCGGGACACCATCGCCATCGCCATCGGCGGTATCATCAAAGCCCGGGCAGACATCGCAGCCATCGGGGACGCCGTCGCCATCGGCATCGGCGTTATCATCGAAACCGGCGCAGACATCGCAGCCATCGGGGACGCCGTCGCCATCGGCATCGGCGTTATCATCAAAACCGGGGCAGATATCGCAGACATCACCGACACCATCGCCATCGGCATCGGCCTGATCGCTGTTGGCGATATCGGGGCAGTTATCATCGGGGCATTGATTTTCGGGATGTCCCGGGTCGCCGTAACCATCTCCATCACTGTCAAACGGACACGCCAGCACAATCGGCCAGCACAGCGGGCCGTTCCATTCCGGGAACAGCGCCAGACCGGTGGCAGCATCGGCAAAGATAAAATCGCCGGCCGGCGGGATGAATCCTGAATCAATACATATTGTACCTTCGGATAAGGCGGTCAGGTGTATCGACATCATGTGTTCCAATGGTCCGGCCGCGACACTGCCTTCGAGGGCCGCCCCGCCAACCAGAAACGAATCCGGTGAAAGACCATCGGTATTCCGTTCGACCACCAGTAAATCGGTCAGGTCCAGGACCGAATCGGGCGGAAAGAGCCGGGAGCCCTCCACCACCGTGGCATACTGACCGCCAGTCCCGGCGCCGTTGGGGCCGTAACCATTGGGCTGAGTCAGCCATTGCCAGGTGGCGGCATCGGGCGAGGTGATCAGGAAACCGAACTGGAAACCGCCGATGGCGACATCATTTTCAACGGAAATCTTAAAATAGATATCAGAATCGACGGTGATAGTATCGAGGGGGAGATCAGTGGTCTGGTCGACGGCCGCGACCTGTACCTGATTTATCCCGAACAGATTTGCTGAAAGCAAAAGTAGTGCTGCTGAAACGATGAAGACAAGCTTTCCCGTATTCATAAAGACTCCGTGCTGAAGTATGTATGGCTGGAGTAATCTCCTTGCCAGGCAGGTACCTATCTCTATAATAGGCGCAAGCGGCGTTTTGTCAACACCATTCCTGCTATCACCGATCGTGTTGACGCCATATGTAAGTATTGTCGGCAGTCTCTCGTGACTTACCACTAAGCAGCGGCGCAACGATTTACATGAATAATCTTGACAAGTTGCCAAACCGGTAGTATTGAACAAGTAGTTGGCTGGAACGTTATATGATAAAAGGGTGTATACCTGTAAGTAATGGAGAAATAATCCCTATGATTCCCGATCGGATCATCAAATCGATAGCACAGTTACTGATTATCACAGTTCTCGGGCTTGTCTGTTCTTTCAGTCCGGTACAGGCCGATAAAATCGATCCCGATGGATCGGACGGCGGTTCGGGTGGCAGCGACGATACCGGAGCCGCGGTGCTGATCGCAGCCGGGGTCGCGGCGGTGGTTGTCGGCGGGATTCTGCTGCTCAAAGGCGGCGGCGACAAGAAATGGGAAGGTGACTGGGATGATGAAGAATGGGAAAACGATCCCGAAGATGACGAGGAAGAACAAACCGAGGAGAGCTTTCTATTTCCCGATGCCGGCCTCAGCGAATCTATAGCGGCCACCCGCCTCCTGACGCTTTCACCGGCCAAATCAAGTATTGCACTGTATGTTGACTGGTCACGGTGCAACGAACGGCTCGAAACGTCGTATCTTGAAATAGATGATGACTATTCACGGATCGATATCGGTCTGCAATTGGGATTTTGACAACTCGTTCAATAGAAAACTGACAAGGCCGATATTTCTCGGCCTTTTTTTGTCTGTATGAATATTTGAAGAGGGCATATACTATAGAATACAAAGCGCTTATTGCAGGTGGCATATGATATCAGTTAAAGACCTTACTCGTCGATTCGGGGTAACTACTGCGGTCGACACATTATCTTTCGTGGTACAACCGGGGGAGATCTTCGCGCTTTTGGGACCCAATGGCGCTGGAAAAACCACAACTATCCGCATGATTTTGGGAATGTTAAAACCCGATGACGGCGAAATTTTATTTGATGATAATCCGGTATCATTTGGCGATGTTGCTTATAAAAATCGAATCGGGTATGTTCCGGAAACGAGTCACCTCTACGAGAATCTCAAAGGCGAAGAATATATCCGGTTTATCGGGAATTTGTATCATCTCGATGAAAAACGGGTCATGAAGACCGCCAAACAGATGATGTCCCTGCTGGAGCTTAAACCGGAAGCCTCCCAGATTATCCGTGAATACTCCAAGGGGATGCGGCAGAAATTGATGATCATCACCGCGATTTTGCACAATCCCGATGTCATTATAATGGATGAGCCGTTTTCAGGTCTTGACGCCAATACAGTTTCGGTTCTCAAGGAATTCCTGCGGGCCCAGGCGAGACAGGGCAAAGCGATAATATTCTGTTCCCATGTGCTCGAGGTCGTCGAGCGGCTTGTTGATCGTATGCTGATTATTTCCAATGGCCGGGAACTGGCATCAGGAACGCCGGCGGAAATCCTGAAACAAACCGGTGCCGATACACTCGACCGCGCCTTCAACTTCCTGACCGGTGCTGAAAACGTGGCCGATCGGGCCAGCGAAATTGCGAGGATTATCCAAACTCAGGCAGGCGAGACAGGCAATGACTAAGGATCAGACTATTGATCGCCATCAGCTTGCTGTCCTGCTCAAGACGGGCATGCTGCGCGAATGGCGCGGGGCATCGAATCCCTT
>CAZGLR010000157.1:0-6231 GCA_964526635.1 uncultured Ignavibacteriales bacterium
CTCGCGTGTCAGAATCGGCATGCGCGTGAGATCATCCACTGATTCGATATTCGGTAATTCGCCAAGCGCGTCCCGTATACGATCGCCCATAAATCCGCGGGTACGTGCGAAATGCCGGATCATGGCGGTGGCACGTTGACATTGCAGCGCGCAGAGTTCATCGGGAGGCAGCCATTGCTCTCGTTTGAGCCGATCGTAATAGACAAACGACCGGCTGCCGTGCAATCGGGACCATATCCGGTCAAGTTTTTCATAGAGTATGTTATACAGGTCAGGCATATTTCTGTGTGTTCTCGTTATCGTGTTCAACAATATCGGTGTCGCCGGCTGCTGCGAGCTGTTGGCGAATCTGGATGTTTGACATTGCCGCGGTCAGCGCCGCCATCATATACCAGGTATATCGGTAGAGACTATGGACGAACAAACCTGAAATAAAAAGGGCAATAAGCGATATCATAAAACTGGAGCTGAAGAGCTGCATCCAGCGCAGCTCATCATGGTCTTTCAGGCCGGCCATGAACCGCCGCAGCTGGCCTGTAAAAAGATAGATGAACCAAAACCATGCGGCGAATCCTATAATGCCGGTAGTCGATAAAAGCTGGATGTAAATGTTATGCGGAGCGATGAATTTTCCACGGCCGAAGTCGCCCGATTTATTGGCCCATTTGAAGGCTCCGGCGCCCACCCCCAGAATCGGTCGATTGATGAACATTCTGATTCCGTTTTTCCAAATATCCCATCGACCAGACGATACTTCGTTTAAGTCGTCAGTATCGGTGAGAGTCATGTACCGGTTTTTGTACTGATCGGGAAGAACGGCCCATCCGGCCAGCAGGAGGATCGTGACGACGACGATAACTACTACTTTATTACGAGAAAATAGAATACTGCCGAAAATGACGGCCCCGAAGGCAATAATGCCGGCGCGCGAACCGGTCAGGGCGATCAGCACGACCAGAAAGAGGGTCAATCCGTAGAGGGGGATTTTGGCCCATAGCTTCCGGAAGTACATAGCTGATGCCACGATAAAAGGTAAAGTTGACGCCAGCGTATTGGCGAGCGAATTGGCGTCTCCCCCCGCCGATGTACCGCCGGTGAGTCGATCGACGTCCATCGTGTGTACGAATTCGCCGGCCAGATAGAGGCGGAAAGCATCGAACCCGATATAGGAAATGAGCAGCAGAAAAGTCACCACAAAGGCGACGAATTTTTTTTCGGTATCGATGATAGCAACAATAAGGTAGTAAAACACCATCAGCTTGATAAAATCAACGGCTGTATTCCAGGTCTCGGTCTTTTCGTATGAAGTAACCATCGAGATCATGATAACGAACAGGAAAACCGACATTGCCACGGTAATGCGGTCTATGGGCAGGCTGAATTTGCCGGTTTTGTATTTCTGGTGGATAATCGAAACGACCAGTACAAAGCCGCCGGTGAGAAGTTCAGTACGCAACGGCGCCAGGGCGGGGATCATTTCAGCGGGGCGGAGCATAAAAATGATCAGGTAGGACAGCAATCCCCACATGGGATATTTGACGATGAACAACAAATTGATAACCAGGAAGATAACCGCGAGGACATATTCGGCCCTAATGTAGAAAAGCGAAACAGCGGCAGCGATACTCAATACAACCAGCCCAACGTAATGCCAGACGCCGACGGGTCGTTTGGGCGCTGAGACAGTCGCCTGTCGCGAAAAGGTGCTGCGAGCGTTTATTTTGTTCGATTGGGCCATAGACGTTTTACAATTTCAGAAACCAGGCGATCCCGGTCGTCCTTTTCCAGGATGATACGCAACAAGCCGGCCAACATAACCATCGATACAACAGAAACTTCAATAAAAAAGACCGGCCAGGTGTCGGGTGATTTTAATATGGTCAGCAGATATGCCGGCGGCAAGATTAAAACCGCAGACCACAGAAGCGATTTGAAGGCGGCGACATAAAACGGTCCCACCGGAGCTTTGAGGGCGCGGTAAAAGGCCGGCGGATAGACTACGCCATAGACAACCAGTTGGGAAATGAGAGTGCCGTAGGCAACACCGATTATACCCATCGTCCGGATAAAGACATACGACAGGACAACCTTCAGGATCATCTCGATCAGCATGACATAGAAGGTCACTTTGTGTTTGGAGATGCCATAGAGCACCGAATTAGCAATAGTTTGCGGCAGATAAACAGCCATCGAGATCATCAGCAGATTAAGGATCTGACTGCTGATGAGAAAATCGGGGCCCATCCAGAGCAGCATAAACGGTTCACTGAAGAGGACCATACCGATAGCGATGAATCCCGAAATGTAATACAGATACCGCGTCGATCTCTGATAGACGCGTAAAATACGGTCATTATCGTGTTCAGCGTCGAAATGGCTTATTGCCGGAACGAGAGTAACCGAAACCATTTGGATAGCACCGCGAATCTGCGCGACAAACATGGCTGCGACCGAATAGATGGCGACGGCTTCCATCGACAGCATGGCGCCGATGAGGATATAGTCGATCTGGTAGATGAGTATGATGGCGCCGACAATCAGGAATGAATAGACGCCATAGTTGATGAGCATCCGGGTTTTTTCACTGTCGATATCAGCAAAGGCGAAGCGGACTTCGGGGTATAGCGAACGGCGTATGCCGTGGATCCATATATTGCTTATGATGGTAAGGGTAATTACCGCCAGGGCCATCGGGACCAGGCCATAGCCCATCTCGAGCAAAACGATGATAATGGCGGTCTGGACAATATTTCGACCGATGCGAAAGTAGCTGGTAATATCGTAACGGTGAAAGGCGCCGAGAGATATCAGGGGCAGGCAGAAATACATGACCGCTTCATTGATACCGAGGATGAGTATGGTCGTTTGAGCAGTACGGAATAAATCAGCGGGGATTTTCAGGTAACCCGCGAAATAGAGTACGATCACAACAGTAGCAATGAGAATTGCAAGGGCTACAAAGAAATATAGACGGATCGAGGAGCTGAAGACCTGATTGAGTTCACGCCAGTTTTTGACCGCGTAGTACTTCGAGATATAGCGGACAATGGATTGTTTCACGCCCAGATCGGCCAGACGCATGTAGGCCATGATTGAAAAGGCCAGCGACCAGATACCGTATTTTTCCTTGCCGAGGGTATCGACGAGATATGGTGTGAAGAAAAACGCAATTACGATTGCGATGACCATGCCGGCCCAGCTGGTGAAGATGTTCCTGAAGAATTGTGCAATTACAGAGGTCATGACGCCGGATCATCCTCCACTCGTCGGAAGAACAACCGTGTGATTTGAAACATCGCCTCATCCACCCTCTCACCGTAGGTGTACCAACGGGGAATGGTATAAAGGCCTTTTCCTGTTCGGGGATATTGGCACCATGCCTGACGAGTAGTGAAGCCGAGGTCGTAGCCGGCCGTCCTGGCGGCATCCAGTGAATCATCGTTGTACGAGCCGCCGGGGTAACAGATAGCGTTGATATTTTTGTTCAGTCGCGACTCCAGAATCTCGCGGGAGTTTTTTAATTCTTCAAGGTTTTGTTTGTAATCAAGAAAGGCGAGCTTGCGGTGGTTGACGGTATGTGACTGGAAATCGATTTCGATGGAATCAAGCGCTTTGATTTGCTCCCAGGTCATACCTTTAATACCAGTTACATAGGCGGTGTCAGCCAATGATTCCCATTTTGCGACGATAGCTGAGACCAGGGCATCGGGGATTTGATCAAAAGCCATAACCAACTGCCACCATGCGGCAGCCACCTCTTCCGGCGTCCGAACCTCCATAGCATTGAGTATATGTGCAATAGATGGAGGAAGATCGTGTGAATGCTCCCGCAACTTATCCCATCCCGCCGGTGTCATTTGCTGCATCATACTTGACAAACGCATCGACCAGAAACACAGGTCACCGTCGGCATACCTGGTCGGGACAAAGACTACCGCAGGGATATCATATTTTTTCAAAATCGGCACAACGACGTCAGCGAATTCCGAATCGGCATCATCGAAAGTAATCATGGCGGTGTGCAGATCAAGGGGCCGTTCTCCCCTGATTATCGCGGAAAACTCGGATAAATCGACAACATCGAACAGCCTTTTTATTGCCGTGAGTTGTGCTTCGAGTTCCTCTGGTGATGTTCCCCGGTCGTAGCCGGAAAGGAATTCATGGCGGCGGGGATTATCGGTGACCCGGTGATACGTAAAAACAGCCAGGCGGGGTTTGCCGCGATCCCGCATGAGCCCGGTAATCAGCGGCCAGAGTCCCAGGTGATAGCCGACCCGGGATATGATCTTTTTTGCAAGTGTTTTCACGTTCACACAACATCGTTATCTGATTCGGTGAAATGCCAGCACCCGGGATTGTTGACGCATTGATAATAATCAGCGGTCTCGTGAGTATAGACGATCAGGCTGCGTTTGTCATGACGGGGGACGAATCCGAATGATTCAAACAATTCCTGTACCCGTTTCAGGCCGAGATAATAAAAGGACAATCGCGCTTCTCCCTGGGCGCGCATGTAGCGTACGAAGGCGGCCAGGAGCATACCGGCCGACTGTTCGAAATCGCGCGGAAAGAAATCAGAAATATGCACGCCAAGATCGGAGTTGCGATAGACGATATATCCAGCCAGGCTATTGTTTTGTTTGTTGACCAGCAGGAATCCGGTAAAGTCGTTATATGGATTCTGCCCGAAGCGCCAGTTGAGGATGTCGCTGGTCCGTTCACCAATAACAGGATAGTTTTCGCGAGCGGCGATCCAGAGATCATCGATACGATGATCGAATTCGGTGACTATTTCGATGCCGTAGTCGCCGGCCAGAGGATATCTTCCTTCGCGCGATTTTAGCCTGAGGACAGTATCGATCGGCCACGCCGCAGGTTTCGACAAAAAACCGACTTTCAGCAGGCGCCGGGTGTAGTCCTGTGATTTCAAGACTTTGACCATGGTACATGCTTTTCCAATGATTTTGTACCCGGCCCGGACGGTGATTCGTGCGGAGCGATCATTGGGGGTGCCATAGAGGAAAGCCAGTGAGCCCTCGTCCATGTGGTCCATAATGCTTTTGCGTAGGCCCATAGCCAGGCCTCTGCGACGGTGATCGGGGCTGACCGCCAGATCACCACCCATGCCGACTGTATATGGTCTGCCCTCGATCATGACCCGGCGGGGAAAAAGAGAAATTGCTCCCAGAGGCAGGTCAAAATCATCATGACGAACCAGGAACGTAATCGCCTCTCCCTGGGGATTATTCTGATAAAAGAACTTATACTTTGCTTCATTCCAGGCTGGGAACAGGGATTTCCAGAACCCGATGACATCATCGCCATGTTTACGGATATCAGCCCGTTCGATTTTATATTCCATATCAGATAATTCGGCCATTTGTCCCTGTTTTTTCAGTGCCGGTCACCATCCCTGGTGATAAGATACCTGTTTTCTTACTTTTCGTCGACAGTCTTAATCAAGTGAATACGGCGAATCGGGCTTGTCTTCATGACGGATCTCGTCAACTTCTTCCTTCTTGCCCCACCCGGCGTAGAGTTTGTTCGGGAAATTTAAAACCATGCCGTCGCCGGGCCCGACATTTTTATAGGCGTGGACTACCCCCGGCGGGATGATGACCAAAGCCGGGTTGTCTTCACCATATTCTTCAACAAAGGCCTGGCCGCTGGTCGGACTGCCTTCGCGGTTATCCCAGAGATACAGGCGAAAGGTCGAGGGTCCCAGGAAGCAGAACAGGTCAGTTTGTTCGACGTGTTCATGGGGTCCGCGGGCTACGCTGCTTTTGGTCATCGATATGTAACTCATCACTGGGTGTACGGTCTGATCGATTTCATCATGGCGAAACAGTTCCGTCAGCCATCCCCGGTCGTCGTTAAATCGTTTGAGGGGGCGAATAACAACGCCGTCAAAGTCGCACTTCATGTAAGATTTCGTCTCCATAGTTGGTCAGAAACTCGTCAAGGCTTTCGCGCCAGGGTCTCATGATATTTTTCGATACTGCTTTCAGGCGGGCATTTTCCAGGGCCGAGAATTTTGGTCGCCGGGCCGGGCGGGGGAATTCATCGGAAGTACAGGGTCGAATTTCGATATCGGGAAGCATGGCGGCGAATATCGCACCGGCGAAATTATACCAGGTGCAGGGTTCTTCGGCGGTACTGTGGAAGATGCCCTGAAAGGAATTATCGGGCAGCACTCCGGTTTGGGCAACGATGTCGCCGGTCCAGGGTGGA
>CAZGLR010000158.1:0-6169 GCA_964526635.1 uncultured Ignavibacteriales bacterium
ACATTTTCTAACCATACGACGGGCGAGGGGATCCTCGCCCCTACGGAAATTCCGGTTTTTTATTCTAAATCAACCAGAATCGTAGGGGCCGGGATCACCCGGCCCGACCCTGTCGGCCACTAACTGTCGCCCACTAACTGTAGCCCGCTAACTGTAGCCCACTACGGAGCAGCTTCGCTGCGGAGTCGTGGGTTGACGTTTTGATCGAGCTAACTTTCCCCATTTGATAAGTAAAAAGTGTTACCGTACCACCGTCGATTAATCCCGGCACCATAGCCACTATAGCTCATCTTGATTATTAATCCAAGACTGGCGTCGTGGGCGACATTTTCTAACCATACGACGGGCGAGGGGATCCTCGCCCCTACGGAAATTCCGGCTTTTGTGGTTGGTGCATGGCCATGTTCGCCGAAAATTGTCTCCTTTTTATCATTGCCAATGAGACCATTATTCTCTACATTATCATTGAGGTTATCATGGAAAACACGCCCTTTTGCGAAACGCATCCGCTGGCGGCGGCCTGCGGCGATTATTGCGGAAAATGCCCCAATTATCCGGAAACCTGTCAGGGATGTATCCCGGAATTGCACGACGATTGCCATTTCGTGCGATGCTGCGCCGGGAAAGGGATAGACCATTGCGGGCAGTGTATGGAGATGCCGTGCGACGCCCTGATCGCGCATATTCCGGATGACCGTGAGGGGTGTTATACGGGGTATCATATAGATAACCTGATCGACCGCCGTACGATGGCATTAGGTGACTGGCTGCGCCGCGAGGCCCACCGGTGGCGGTAGGGGAGCGATTCGTTAATAAACAGAATGATTGATTGCACTTGTGATAAATCTGGAGGGAAAATGGCAATAAGAGATCGTATAGTTTGGAAGGGTAATGGAACTTTCGATGATCCGCGTTTAAATGATTTTGATCGCCTTATCGCAGATTTTCGAAGGGGAAACAGCCACGGCTGGCGAACTGCGGTATTTGAGAACAGGAAAAAGATCCTGCCGGTCAAGCCCGACGGACATTATAAAGAGTATTATGTTGGACCGCGTGGAGTAAGTGGTTCTCTTCGTATCGTTTTGGGTAAGGCGGGTGAGATATACATTTCCGGCAATCATTACTATGATTTCCGTCAAGTGGTAGGATTATAAATCGATGTAAGTTGCCCGCTATCATGGCCTGGCAGGATCATTGGACAAGTTATGCGTGTCATCCCCTCCCACCACAATCCTCGCCAGTTTCGCTTGCCATCCCGAATTTCCCATTGTATACTACCAGTCTATGCGTATCTATAATGAACTGGATTCTAACGTCTTGGACCACGATCAGGCAGGACCTGGACACTATTATCACACCCCCGCGACTGTGCTCCTGCCCTCGCCATTTCACAGGCCACAATCGGGCCTGTATCATTACAACGCACAATTGACAGCGTTTAACATATACTTTATCAGAGGTACCTCATGGTCGGAATAGTTGGATATGGGGCGCACATCCCGAGACATCGGATTAAGGTGGAGGAAATCGCCAAAGTCTGGGGAGCCGATGCGCCCAGCTACAAAAAGGGATTGATGCTCGAGCAGAAATCGGTGCCGACACCCGATACGGACACGATTACCCTTTCGGTAACCGCGGCCAAAAACGCCCTGCGGCGCTGCGGGATTAATCCCAGGGATATCGGAGCCGTGTACGTTGGTTCGGAGTCGCATCCCTATGCGGTGAAACCGTCGGGTACGACGCTGGCCGAGGCAATCGGGGCGGTTCCGGATTGCCATTGTGCCGATTACGAATTTGCGTGCAAAGCCGGTTCGGAAGCGATGTTTGTTGGTCTCGGACTGGTCAAATCCGGATATGTCAAGTATGCCCTCGCCGTGGGCGGGGATACATCCCAGGGCGCTCCCGGTGACGCGTTGGAATACAGCGCGGCGGCAGGTGCGGCGGCATTTATCATGGGCAAAAACAACGTCTGCGCCGAGTCTGTCGCGACGTTTTCGTTTATGACCGATACGCCGGACTTCTGGCGTCGTGAATATGAACATTACCCACAACACGCGGGCCGTTTTACCGGCGAACCGGCGTATTTCCGCACGGTTCTCGGGGCGGCCGATGGCATCCTCAAAAAAGTCAAGATGAAACCATCGGACTTCAAATATGCCGTGTTCCATCAGCCCAATGGCAAATTCCCGATGCGAGTCGGCAAGATGATCGGCTTTACCAGGGAACAGATGGTCCAGGGCTGGCTGGCGCCGCGTTTGGGAAATACCTATTCGGGAGCATCGCCGATGGGCCTGACCGCGATTCTCGATGTTGCCAAGCCGGATGACATGATTCTGATGATCTCTTATGGGTCGGGTGCCGGTTCGGATGCGTTCGTCTGGCGCGCCACCGATTTGATCAAGGAAGTACAGGACAAGGCAGTGCATACCCACAAGCTGCTCGATGAGAACTTATTCTATGTTGACTACGGTACCTATGCCAAGTACCGTCACAAAATCCTGAAGAACAAGTAGGAGGATGGACGAAGATGAGAGACGTAGCGGTTATTGGCATAGGCATCATGAAATGGGGTGAGTTGTGGGAGAAATCCTTCCGCGACATGTTTGTCGAAGCCGCCCTGAATGCCATGGATGATGCCCATGTCGATCACATAGATTCAATGTATATCGGCTGTATGTCCGGCGGGCTGTTTGTCGGCCAGGAACATATCGGCGCGGTAATGGCCGACTATCTCGGTCAGCAGTATATTCCCGCCCTGCGCGTGGAATCGGCTTGCGCCTCCGGTGGTATGGCTTTCCGTCAGGCGCTGATCGATGTCGGCTCCGGCATGTCGGATATTGTCCTTGCCGGCGGTGTCGAGAAAATGACCGACTGCTCGGGCGACGCCGCCACCTATGCGTTGGCGACGGCGGCCGATCAGGAATATGAAGTATTCCACGGCGCCACTTTCCCGGGCCTGTATGCTCTTATGGCGCGTGCCTACATGGATCGCTATAAAGTCACCCGCAAGATGCTGTCGACGGTGCCGGTTAAGTCGCATACCAATGGCGCGATGAATCCGTATGCGCAGTATGATTTCAAAATAGCACCGGATGCGGTTGAAAACGGCGTCATGATCGCCGATCCGCTGCATATTCTGGATTGCTCGCCGATTACCGATGGCGCTGCTGCGGCGATCGTAACGACTGTCGAAAACGCCAAAAAACTGAAACGGCCCTATATCAAAGTTACCGGTTCAGGTGTGGCGACTGATACGATCGCGCTGCATCAGCGCGAGGATATCACCTGGTTGAAATCGTCGGAACTGGCGGCCCAGCGGGCACTGGCGATGGCCGGCCGGAAGATCGAGGATATCGATATGGTCGAAGTTCACGACTGTTTCTCGATCGCGGAAGTGATGGTGACCGAGGCAATCGGATTATTCAAGCCGGGTAAGGGCGCCAAGGCGTGTGCCGATGGCGTAACCGCGCTCGATGGCAAAATCCCGGTGAATCCATCGGGCGGCCTGAAATCCAAAGGTCACCCGGTTGGCGCAACCGGCATCGGCCAGGTTATCGAGATTGTCAAGCAACTGCGCGGCGAAGCGGAAAACGGCCGCCAGATCAAGAAGGACCTTAAAGTCGGCATGACACAGAATATGGGCGGTTCCGGCGCCTCGGCTGTCGTGCACATCCTGGAGGTAGACTGATGTTCCCATCACGCATATGGCGCGAAATGCCGCAGCGGTACCGTCTTGAAGCCCAGGAAAGTACCAAGACCGGAAAGAAATTCTATCCTCCGCGTCTGGTCGAACCGGGCAACAACAATCGCAAGTTCAAAGAGTGTATCCTGCCGGAAGAAGGCAAGCTGTTGACCTATACGGTTATCCGTACTCCGGCATCGCAGTTCAAGGACGAGGCGCCCTATGCGCTCGGGATTATCGAATTCGATAATGGCGCGCGTATGATGGCTCAGATCGTCGATGTCGACGTCGACAAGATCAAAACCGGTATGGATATGCGGCTCGAATTCCGCCGTATCCAGACCGATCAGGAGCATGGCGTTCTTGCCTATGGATACAAGATGGTACCCAAGTGGTATTAAGCTGACGCTTTTAACGGGGCCGTCGCATGACGGTCCCGTTTGTTATATATATCGGCGGGGGCGCATCGGGGAGATATGAAGCAAACAGGCGGCCTGCCGGTTTATAATTTTACTCACAATGACGAAAACGTACAAACGACCGGGTATCTATGTTTAGAATAGAATCCAAGATCAGTACCAGTTCAGACGATTACAAACAGAACGACAAGCTCAATCGCGAGGCATCGCAGCTGTACAAAGAACGGCTTGCCATTATCCAGCAGGGCGGCTCGGAAAAGGCCCGTAACCTGCATGTCGAGCGGGGGAAAGTGCTGCCGCGGGAACGACTCGAAAGGCTGCTCGATAAAAATACGCCGTTTCTTGAATTATCACCGCTGGCGGCCTGGGATATGTACAAAAATGAGGCCCCCGGCGCCGGGATGATCACCGGAATCGGGATTATCCATGGCCGCGAAGTCATGATTGTCGTCAACGATGCCACTGTCAAGGGCGGCACGTATTTCCCGGAGACAATAAAAAAGCACATTCGTGCCCAGGATATCGCACTGGAAAATAATCTGCCGTGTGTTTATCTGGTGGACTCAGGTGGTATT
Source organism: uncultured Ignavibacteriales bacterium (assembly GCA_964526635.1). Taxonomy (GTDB): domain Bacteria; phylum Zixibacteria; class MSB-5A5; order GN15; family JAAZOE01; genus CAZGLR01. The sequence continues at coordinate 4,677 of CAZGLR010000158.1, forward strand.
TTCCTGCCGCAGCAGGCGGGTGTGTTTGCCGACAAGGAACACTTCGGGCATATTTTCTTCAATCAGGCCCAGATGTCGGCCAAACGGATTCCGCAAATCGCAGTCGTGATGGGATCATGCACGGCCGGCGGTGCCTATGTTCCGGCCATGTCGGACGAGGCGGTGATTGTCCGCAAGCAGGGGACGATTTTCATCGGCGGGCCGCCATTGGTTAAGGCCGCAACCGGCGAAGAAGTTTCGGCCGAAGATCTCGGTGGCGCCGACGTCCACTGCCGAACATCGGGGGTGGCGGATCATTATGCGCAAAACGATGATCATGCCATTCAGATCACGCGGAACATAGTGGAGAATTTGGAACGAGCACATAAGTTTCCATTGGATATCGCGCCGCCTGAGGATCCCTACTATGATCCGGAAGAACTCTATGGCGTCGTGCCCAATGATATTCGCAAAACCTATGATGTTCGTGAGGTTATCGCACGGTTGGTCGATGGCTCCCGATTCCAGGAGTTCAAAGAACTCTATGGCATCACCCTGGTGACCGGATTTGCCCGCATCATGGGCTATCCGGTGGGAATTATCGGTAACAATGGCGTGCTCTTTTCGGAATCATCGCTCAAGGGCGCACATTTTATTGAATTGTGCGCGCTGCGCAAAATCCCGCTGCTGTTCTTGCAGAACATCTCCGGCTTTATCGTCGGTCGCCAGTACGAAGCCGGCGGAATCGCGCGCGATGGCGCCAAGTTCGTTCATGCGGTCGCCAATGCCCAGGTGCCGAAATTTACGGTCGTCATCGGCGGATCCTATGGCGCCGGGAATTATGCCATGTGCGGCCGTGGCTATGAACCGCGCCTGATGTGGATGTGGCCGATGGCCAAGATCGCGGTCATGGGCGGTGAACAGGCAGCCGGTGTGCTGGCCGATGTCAAAGTGGCACAAGCTGAGCGCAAGGGTCAGACAATGACCGCGGAGCAAGTGGCAGCTATCAAGCAGCCGATTCTGGACCAGTACGAGCATGAATCGTCACCATATTATGCCACCGCCCGTTTGTGGGACGACGGCATCCTCGATATGGTCGATACCCGCCAGGCACTGGCGCTGGGTATTGCGATGTCACTCAATAAAGAAATACCGGATCATAATTTCGGTGTCTTCAGGATGTAATGATGAGCAAAGACTACGAGACAGTAGCATTGAAGATAGACGGTCCCGTCGCGCGCGTGAGCTTCTGCCGGCCGGAGATTCACAATGCATTCAATGATACGCTGATTTTTGAGATGACTGACCTGTTTACGTCGCTGAAATCACGCGATGATATCAGGGTGGTCGTGCTGACCGGGGAAGGCAAATCCTTCTGCGCCGGAGCCGATCTCAACTGGATGCGGCGGGTCAGGGACTACAGTTTTGAGAAAAACCTCGAGGAATCACTGGCCCTGGCCGATCTGTTCTGGCTGATCTACACGATGCCGTTGCCGGTAATCGGCCGCATTAAT
>CAZGLR010000159.1:0-1566 GCA_964526635.1 uncultured Ignavibacteriales bacterium
CGCATTCGAAGTACAATTCCCGCGCCGGAAGCCCAAGCATTGCAGGAGAACCTTTCGTTTTCCTCTTTATAATTGACCTATCTCCGGGTAATCCGCAGGTTGGCGCCTGCGCCGCGGCGGCATCGTGGATGGCGGTCTGGTGGATCACCGAGGCCATCCCGATCCCGGTGACAGCCCTGTTGCCGGTAGCGGTGTTTCCATTCTTTGGTATTTTAAGCGGCAAAGCCACCGCCACTATGTATTTCAACAGCATAATCTTTTTATTTATAGGCGGCTTTATCATGGCGCTGGCGATGCAGCGATGGGGATTGCATCGACGAATTGCTTTGGTGATTATCTCGATGGTGGGGGCGGGGCCCAAACGTATCATGCTCGGCTTTATGGCCGCGACTTTTTTTCTGTCCATGTGGATATCCAATACCGCCACCACCATGATGATGATCCCTATGGCGATCGCGATCATTGCCGGGTTGCGCGAACACGCCGGTCCTGAGGCGAGCGGATCATTCGCGACCGGGTTATTGCTGTCTGTCGCGTATGCCGCCTCGATCGGCGGGACAGCGACCCTGATCGGTACCCCGCCGAATTTATCGTTCTCGCGGATATTCGCAATCTATTATCCCGAAGCTCCGGAGATATCATTTGCGCAATGGCTGCTGTTTGCGTTGCCGTTTGCGATCATCTTTGCCACTATTGCCTGGCTGCTTTTGTCTTGGCTCTTTATCGGCCGGCGGAAACTCGACGTCTCGACCTCATTTTTCAAAGACAAACTCCGCGAACTGGGTCCCATGTCCGGGGCCGAAACGCGGGTGCTGATATTGTTTTTACTGATGGCGCTGTTCTGGATTTTTCGCAATCCGATTCCACTGGGAGCGTTTACCATCCCCGGATGGTCGCAGATATTTGCCAATCCCGGCCTCATTGACGATGGCACTGTTGCGATCGCGATCGCCATCATCCTGTTTCTGCTGCCCGGCGATCCCGACAGCGATGGCCGCAGACGGCGCCTGATGAACTGGAGGACAGCCTCGAAACTCAACTGGGGTATTGTCCTGCTGTTTGGCGGCGGTTTTGCGCTGGCGGCGGGATTCAAAGAATCCGGTCTGGCCGCCTGGCTGGGCGGACAGCTGGCGGGCCTCTCGGCCGTGCCGCCGATATTTATTATGGTCGCCGTGTGCGCATTATTGACCTTCATGACCGAGTTGACATCCAACACCGCCACGACCGAAATGATTTTACCTGTGGTTGGTGCGCTGGCTGTTGCAATCGGAATTAATCCCTTGTATTTGATGATTCCGGCGACCTTGTCGGCATCGTGTGCCTTTATGCTGCCGGTAGCCACCCCACCCAATGCGATTGCCTTCGGTTCGGGAGAGATTTCGATGGGCGCTATGGTCCGCGCGGGGATAATTCTTAATTTTCTCGGCATAATTTGCATTGTGACATTGATGTCGCTTTTGGGTCAGTTGGTCTTCGGCATTGATCTTTCCGCCCCACCGGTGTGGTCGGCCGGTGGGTAGGGGTACATAATGAAATGTAAGCAGAACCCGTCGAGCGGTTGCATCA
>CAZGLR010000159.1:1666-6143 GCA_964526635.1 uncultured Ignavibacteriales bacterium
ACTACCGGAGATTGCATCGACCTCTCAACGGGCCGGGTGATCCCGGCCCCTACGACTTTGTTCGAATTAGAATAAAAAGGCTGGAATTTTCGTAAGGGCGAGGATCCCCTCGCCCCCCGAAGGTGTTGCATCAACTACCGGAGATTGCATCGACCTCTCAACGGGCCGGGTGATCCCGGCCCCTACGATCGACTCCATTTATACAGTTCAGCCCCTACAGTCAATTGTATTTTGAAATATCCAAATTTCGTGCCCGGGTAGCCCGATCCGGCAGGATCGGATAATTGAGAACATATTCCAATAATAGCTATGTGGCCTGCGGTCGGTGAACGCAGGCCGGAAAGTCACAATTAAATGGCAGCCCGCTTTGAAAGACGGATGCGGGCTGCCGGGGACAGTGAAACACAGAATCTCAGGAGTCGCCTGGCGCTGTGGTCTGAGCCTGTTCGGGAAACTCCATGCTCATCATAGTTTTACGCAGTGCAGAAGCGTTGAATGGCCGCTGGAGAAGGCCGTGCGGGTGACACCGCTCAACTTCCGCCTGTAAATTTCTCCTGTTGCCATCGTAAATACAAATTCCATGCATACTACGACTGTTATCATGAAGCTGTTCCAGGATTTCATAGACAGCATTACCGACCAGATTAAGATCATATATCACCAGGTCGGCTGTATTTGATCGCAGCCAGACGAGTGCTTCCGGCGCATTTTTTTCGATAATGACGCGAAAACCGAGAACAGTCAGTTCCTGCACGTATAAATGCAGCGATGTATCATCATTATCGATAATGAGTGCTTGCTTGAGGCCGGTTGAATATTCTGATTTCATTTTTCGCCCCGATCGAAAATATCAGATGTGAAAATCTTTGCTCAAAGATTGTTTTATACAAGATTACGAATGTTTTAGAAGAGGGTAAAGGTGGGTATTAGGCGTAAAGAGGGAGTATGCCGAATACTCCTTTTATGATTTTGATGATTTTTCTTCGTCGCTTCGCAGGCGGCGCAAATATGAACTGAGATTCGTGTTGGAATGGGTCAAGCCCAGTTTGCGGCGTATGATGGTTCGTTGTTTTCGGACGGTGTCCGGCGACGTCCCAAGAATCGAAGCAATTTCTTTGATACGCAGACCATTGCGAATCATCTCGCAAATCTGAATTTCACGGCAGGTCAGGCGATCGAATTCGGTTTCGACCTCATTGACCAACGGTACCGTGACTGTCTCGATAGCCTGGCGCAGCAGACCGGCGGTCATGCCGACGCGAGGATTGGTGTCGGCTTCCAGTTGCGTCAAATACGGCCGGGTGGATTTTTCAATGTTGGTTTTTATCTGGCGCGAGAATTCGACTCGTGAGGCGTCCAGTTCCTGCAGGATTTCCCGGAGGGCGGTGTTTTTTTGATTCAGGGCTTCCCGTTCACGCTGGAGCTGCAAATTGGCTTCATGCAGCTGGATTGTTCGTTCGTGTACCCGCTGTTCCAGTTGATCGTGGATTGCCCGCATCTGTTCTTCGGCTTTTTTACGGTGGGAAATGTCACGGGAAACTGCGCTGAGGACTTTTTTATCGCGCAGGGTGATGCAACTGATACCGACTTCGACCGGCACCAGTGAGTTGTTTTTACGGCGGTATTGTCGTTCTGACATAAAGAGCCGTTTATGTTCCTGGACCCGGGCGATTATTTCATCGATGTCAGCTCGGGGATGCGCGACGAAATCATATATGGTCAGGCGCAGAATCTCCTCCCGGGAATACCCCAGAAAACGACCAAGGGCATCATTGGCCTGGATGATACAACGGGTATCGACATCGACCAGAAAGATATTATCGGCGCATTCTTCCACAACAGAACGGTATTTTTCTTCGCTATCCTTGAGGGCTTCGGCGGCATCCTTTTCGGCGGTGATATCGCGGTGAAATCCCAGGGCTCGTTTGGGGCGGCCGTGTTCATCCCGTTCGACTATCTTGCCGAAATTATGAATCCACAGCCAGCGGCCGTCTTTGGCTTTCATGCGATGTTCGACCGAGAATGTTTCAAGGTGGCCGGCTTCATGGGCGGCGGCGGTATCGAGGGTGAGCGGGAGGTCATCGGGATGAATCAAGTCCAGCCAGATATTCAGCCTGTTTTCGATTTCCTGCGGTTCATATCCAAGCATGCGAGCCCAGATATTGCTGCGAACAACTGTTTGTGTCGTGAAATCATGATCCCAGAAACCCAGGCCCGAACATTCCAGAGCCTGCCTGAAGACGGAATCATCAGTCGCCGCAGGAGAATAACAGTTGTCGGACATGGTATCTCCGTACCGGGAATGCTGCGATATTTGCTCTCTTAGGTTTGCCTGTGTGCCCTCATAGTAAAAGTACTATAAGAACCCGTCGGCGTCAAACCCGATTCGGTGAAAAACGGGAATTTGTGAAACAATATTTCGAGTTTTTTGACAGACGTGATCGGGCAAGAACTGCGCGCCTGCCATCGGTTCTGGTCATCAGATAAAAATTTTACTTGCCGGCGGCTCCAAGTCGACGTATTACTTTGTAATAAATATATCACAAACAACGGGAAGCTGGTTATGAGTAAGATTAAAACAGATATCATAACGTTCAAGGTCGATGAAGCCCTGGCCGAAGTGCTGCGGGATATTCCTAACCGTTCGCAATTTATCCGGGCGGCGATAACATCGGCACTGGGCGTGACGTGTCCATTGTGTGCGGGAACCGGTATTCTGACGCCATGCCAGAAAGATCACTGGGGCGATTTTGCCGCAACGCATGAACTTAAGCGCTGCCGGAAATGCCATGAAGTGCATCTGGTGTGTAACGAGAGTGACGGCGATGCCGTGCGAACATCATCATAGGAAGAGTATGGGCAATCACTTGAAAGGTAAAATGCGGGCGGCTGTCTTGTTTATTGTGATCATGGTATTGATGTTGACGGCCGAAGCGGTAATGGCAGCGGTGAAAGTGTCTGTCGGTATTGATCCGGTGGCCTGGCTGGCCGAATCGATCGGGGGTGAATATGTCGACGTTGAGGTCCTGCTCGAGCCCGGCAGTTCGCCGGCTACGTATGATCCCTCGCCGCGCCAGGTGGCGGATTTGGCCGAGGCCGAAGTTTATTTTCTGGTCGGGGTGCCGTTTGAATTAAACCTGATGAACAAAACCACCCGTATCCTCAGAAATCTTCAGGTTTGTGATCTCAGGTACGGTATCACCATGCGGGAGTTTTCAGTGGCTGAGGGGCATGACCATGGTGATGAACATACTTCGGCCGGAGATCATAATCATGCCGAAGGACATTATGATCCCCACATATGGCTCGATCCGCAACTGATGAAAATTATGGCGCACACGATTGTCGATGAATTGAAACGTCTCGACAGCACGCATGCCGACATTTACGAGCAGAACCTGGTGGTCACGACCAATCAACTGGAGCGGCTTGATTTGGATATCCGGGAAATTTTAGCGGGGTATGGCGGCCGTTCGTTTTACGTGTTTCACCCGTCGTTCGGGTACTTCGCGGATCGGTATAATCTGAAGCAGGTGGCGATTGAGCGATCGGGCCGGGAACCGGGACCGAAGTATCTGGTGGATCTGGCTCGGCGTGCCCGGGGGGAGAATATTCGGCACCTGTTTATTCAGCGTCAGTTTGCAACCAATGCCGCCTATGCTATTGCCGCTGAAATCGGGGCCGATGCGGTACCGCTTGATCCGCTGGCCAAAAACTATATCGACAATATGCGCTCGATAGCCCGGACCATTGCCAATTCGTTTGACTATACGGATAAGCAGGAATAGGCCATGGAGAACTCGAAACAATCGTCCTCGCCGGTTATTGATGTGTCTGGCGTCAGTTTCGCTTACAATGGTGAGACAGTCCTGACCGATGCCGATTTTAAAGTCGACGCGCATGATTATGTCAGTGTGGTCGGTCCCAATGGCGGCGGTAAGACGACTCTGGTCAAGTTGCTTCTGGGCCTGTTGAAGCCGAAGACGGGTAAGATTCAGGTTTTGGGGACCACTCCGGAACGGGCGCGGCGCAAGGTCGGATATGTCCCGCAACATTTTGCCAGCGACAGCAGTTTTCCGGTGCGGGTGATGGATGTTGTCTTGATGGGGCGTCAGCAGGGATTATCCAAAATCGGCGGATTCAATCGTCATGATCGCAGCCGGGCGATGGCTGCTCTTGAGCGGGTGGGGCTGGCCGATATTCACCGGCGGCATTTCTCGCAACTTTCCGGCGGGCAGCGCCAGCGAGTGTTGATTGCGCGCGCCCTGGCCGGTGAACCCAAGCTTCTGATCCTCGATGAACCGACTGCGCATGTGGATCAGGAAGTGGAACGGACTATCCTGCATTTTCTGAAGGAATTTAATCGTGAGATGACAATTTTCATGGTCACCCATGATGTGACCTTTGTATCATCATTTGTCAAAACAGTCCTGTGCGTGAATCGCACTGTCCGTATCCATTCGACGGCCGAAGTTCC
>CAZGLR010000160.1:0-6129 GCA_964526635.1 uncultured Ignavibacteriales bacterium
TCCATCATGACAAAAATATCCAAATGTAAAGAAGCGTTAGACGCAGGACACTAGCAATCCTATCCTGATCCTGCCGGATCGGGCTATCGCGAGAATTATTCGTACAAGGGGCCGGATCACCTGGCCCACCAACTGTCGCCCACTACGGAGCAGCTTCGCTGCCGAGTCGTGGGTTGACGTTTTGATCGAGCTAACTCTCCCATTTCGATGAGTAAAAAGTGTTACCATACTACCGTCGATCAATCCCGGCACCATTGCCAACATCGCTCATCTCGATTATAACCCACGACTGGCGTCGTGGGCGACATTGCATGTCGAAACCTCGCTTGCTATGCTCGCGACCGCTCGCGGCAAGGGATTTCGATCTGGCAAAGGACTTCGGCCTGCATCAAGACTAAATCAAAGCCATTATGATTTAATCAAACACCATCGCATAGCATACCCGTTCATGGGCGTGCGGCGCCTATTCATGCCGGGTTAGCAGGTATATCACAAATGATACCGCCAGGCCGAGGAAAATCGGCTCGATACCGCCCAGATATCCTGATGATCCCGTCAGGACCGGCCAGAGGAAGCCCAGGCCGGTAACGATCGGGGCGAGAATAATGGCAGCCGTCGCGCCTTGATTGGAAAAACGATAGCGACCGTGGTAAGTACTCCATAACGGCAACAACAGCGCCGAGGTCCCGATCGAACCGAAATGGTACCATACCGCCACAACCGAGTCGAAAAAAATCGCGATGATAATCGTGGCTGTTGATGCAATGATCAGGCCTATAAAAGTGTACCATCGCATTTTATCATCGGTGAATTTTTTGACACGCCAGATAATGTCATGCGAGATAGTCGTGGCATTGAGGAATAAATATGAATCTACAGTCGACATTATAGTCGCCACAAGCGACAGAAAAAACACCCCCAGCAATCCGGCCGGAAGAAGCATGCGGGCCATGGCAGGAAACGCCGCTACCGGATTAGCGAGTTCCGGCAGAAGCGCTCGGGCGTACAAGCCGCAGGCGGTGGTCAGGAAATCAAAAATCAGCCAGAAGCCGATTGACCAGGCTATCCCCCGCTGGGCGGTCTTAACCGATTTGGCCGCAAAGCAGCGCTGATAAAAGGTCGGTTCGATTAGCGTCTGGAGCGCGATGATGTACCAGAGCAAAATATACCAGATACTGTTGCCGCCGGTGACAGTGAAATGAGTTTCGGGCAGGTTGGTTCGAAGATAATCGATGCCTCCCAGTGATGTTACCGCCACAATCAGCAGGATAGCAAATCCGAGAAACATCAGCACAAACTGCACAATGTCGGTCCAGACGACTGCACGGAAGCCGCCGGATGCGACATAGACGGCCGAGAAGATCGTGCCCGCAATAATCCCGAGCCATATTGGAATGCCGAAGAAAATGTTGGCCAGCACGCCGATCATCAGGACATAGGCGACCGGCAGGGTGACCAGTATCACGATCACCGATCCGGCCGCGGTGGCGGCCGGACCGTAGTGCGTGTACAATCGATCGGGGATAGTCATATCGGCGCCGGACCGTGCTCTTCTGGCCAGGAAGATCGCAAAAATAGCCGCGGCCAGGTAATACGGTATACCGAAGACGAACCAGTTGGAGATGCCATAAAGCCAGGTGAATTCCCCAATCCCGAGGATGCCGCCATACCAGGTCGATACCAGGGTAGCGACGAAGGCCGGCAGCGTGAGGCGCCGTCCGGCCAGAATGACACTTTCGTGTGACATATCGCGACGGCGCAATGAGACTGCTGCGAAAATCACCAGCATCACCAGGTACGCCGCCACTATTGCTATGTCGATGGGCGATACCATTAAATTGACATCTTTATATTCACGAACCAGTTCCGTTCGGCACCGACCCAGTAGTAATACTCGCCGTAGTAATAGGCGGCATTGGTCAGGTATTCTTCGTTGAACAAATTATCGATCCGTGCTTCCAGCGAGATATCGGCTGCGCCGAAAATCTGCCCGAGTTTGAAAACGCCCTTGATCGATGACAGCGTATATGGCGCCACTGAGACATCGACCAGTTCACCGCCGATATCATCAAAACGGCCGGTCAGGTAGGCCATCTGCCGCCCCACTACGCGTAGCTGATACAGGAAAGTAGCAGCGCCAATGGTATACATCGCCGATAAGTTGCCCATGTATTTCGGGAAGCCGGGAACAGTCACATCGCGATGCTCGATCACCGAATCGCCGACAAACTGATCATACTCTTTGATCAGGTTGTCGTTGAACGAGTAATGGCCATCGACTCTCAAACCTGGCAATATCTGATACCCGGCCGCGAGTTCAATACCGCGATGCACCGAGCGATCGGCATTACCATAGGTCGGGAAGCCATCGTCATTAACACCGCCGTCGGGAACGACTTCATTGTGGTATTCCATCCAGAACAAGTTCAGGTTGGCTGTAAGTTGAGGAGTTTTGTAATCGGCACCGAGTTCTATATCGTAGACTTTTTCATTATCGAAAATCGGGTCGCCATAGATAATCCGGCCGTTGTCATTGCCGGTTTGTTCCAGCCGGGGCATGTCGAGATGATCATCGGTATCATCGATGAGATCATCGAATGGCAACTGGTTGGAGACAGCAAAGCTGGCGTACGTCGAGATAGCATCGTTGATCAGATAAGTTGCCCCGATACTGGGCGACAGATAGAACCAGTCTATGCCATACCGGTGGCCCTCGAAATTTCTGAAGCGGGGTTGATGAACATCGAGACTGCGGTATTTTGCCTGCAGGGAGCCGGACAACAGAAGACGATCCGTCAGGTAGTGCGTGTGCGAGAGATAGCCGGAGAGATCATTGATTTTGCCGTAATGCGTGAAATAACGGTAGGGTTTGTCGTAGTTGAGAATCGATGGATCCAGTTCTTCCGCCCAGAGAGCCTCGCCCCAGTGTTCGGAGTCGAAGTAATAGTATGATGCTCCCACCGCGCTTTTGTGTTTTTCGCGTTCCAGTTCAAGGCGGCTGGTGAAACCCCACTGGCCCTTTTCGACCTGTTTGCGGCGGATAAGATCGCTGTAGGCAGTGGTATCAGTCAGGCTGTAGTTAAAGAGATCATCCCAGCCGGTGGGAATGAACTGTTCATAATAGCCAACACCACGAATATGATACAGCGTGTTGTACCAAATCATATCGGAATTGACTGTCCAGATATTGTGCAGTTCGAAATGAGGCTGTTCGAAGTTATCGACTTCGTTGATGTAGTTGTAGGGATTGGCTCGACGGTTCTCGGCCAGTTCAGCGCGGGTCAAGCCCCACCAGGCGGCGTGGGTAGTCATCGGGCCGCTGTATATATTCATCGTCGTAATCATTCCCGGATCGAGGCGTGCGATCGAGAGGTAATAGGCATTGCCTTCGTACCATGATTTCTCACGGTAGCCATCGGAGAATTGCCGGACATAATTGCCGGAAAACGCCCAGCCGTCGCCGATGATACCCGATGAATAGCTGGCGGTTTGTTTGCGTTTGATGCCGACCTGTTCGCCATCGTGCCAGAAGCCGCCGTAGCCGAGGGCGATTTCAAATTTCTGTTCACGGGCAATCGGCGAAGTGAGAATGTTGATTGATCCGCCGAAGGCCGGATCGGCATAGAGCGCGTTGCCGACGCCCCGCTGCACCTGGATATTATCCGCTTCGGAGGATAAATCCGGTAAATCGACGAAGTACAGTGAATGATCCTCGGGATCATTGAGCGGGATGCCGTTGATGTATACAGGAGTTCGTCGATGATCGAACCCGCGCATTTTGATGTAGCTGTATCCGAGGCCATCGCCGGCATCGGAAAAGGAATAGAGGTTAGGTGTCAGCTCCAACAGTTCGGGGACTTCACCAAAATCGAATTTGAGGTCGATGTCGGCGGGATCAAGATTAGCGTGGGGCACGGGTGTGACGCGATCGATCGCCCGCCCCGCCGTGACTGTGATGCCCTTCATCGGATAGAATTGCTGTTCCATGATGATCTCCGGTGAGGAGTTATCGAGCCGGTGGTTGATTGTTTTTGGTATATATCCGACATGTGAAAATGTCAGATTCAGCGAGGAGATGTTCTCCGCGATGTTTATCAAAAAGGTGCCGGTGCTGTCGGTTCGCGCTGAACCATCGATATCAGCAGAGGTGATGACGACATCGGCAATCGGCAGCCGATCGGTAGTGAGGACGCGTCCGGTGAGGACAGTGTCTGCTGCTATGTATGGGCAGGCGGTTGACAGAAGCAGCACCGCGACCAGTATCAGGCGATACATACGTAGGCTCCTTTCAGACTTCCGCCGACCCGAATAACGCCAGGCGTCGCAGGAGATTGCGACCATATGCCGGGGGGTCGGATATGTTCGACCCGCGACTCGGGAAGTAAACGCATCGTTTCCGTTTCCCTTCGCAGATTGCCTGAAACAATCTGCCGCCGGTATTATCCGGATCAGGTTCGAGGGGTATTATCTCAGGCCCGGCGGGCCACCCCCAACGGATTAGTGATTCCAATTAGAAAACCGTGGGCAGGATAACTTCTTGCAAGCCTGAAGGGGAGATACGCAGTGGTTGACTCAAACACCGTTTTCCTCCGCCGGTATAATCCGGATCAGGTTCCGAGGGTATGATCTCAGGCCGTGTGGCCACCCCCAACGGTTCTCAGTTATCGTATTTCAAGCATATATTCTACGGAAATAACCGTTCTCGTGCAAGGGAAATGTTGCTTGTGGACCCTAAAACGTATAAGATAAAAGACTGTCTTTTTCGGTGGAGAATCTATGGCAAACGACAAACATCAGAAATATATAAAAGACGGAGTCAGAAAGCGTTATGGCGGCCTGATCACACTGAATACGACCCAGTATCCAAATACGCTGCGGTCCTGGTCGGGCTGCTGCGGCGACAACAACGACAGCTTCCCGAACGAATTGATCGACCGGATGACCGGGGTGATAGCATCGGTGCGGGTCAGGGCGGTGAGGTTATGATGGTCTTTGTGCGAGGTATTTCGATCTGTTACGTGGCTGTAATGGCGGTGTTGACGCTGTTTGCGGGTGCTATTGGCGCCCAGGCTCCGGACATCTCCGATGCGGCTATCATGGATCTACTCAAGGCGCCATTTCAGTATGACTATACAACGATAACAGGCGAAGATGGTCTTCGCGATCTGGTGCTTAAAATCGACAGCCAGTTAGCGATTATCGAGTACCGTCAGAATCGCGAGATAATCGGTGGCGATACCACCATTGATGAATCATATACCGAGTTATTGGACAAGTATTATATCCATCTGTTGAAAGACGGTTATCTGTTTAGGGTACTTGATTCGTGGCAGTCGAAAGTAAACGATCCGGCGCTAAAAAAATGGATCGATTTGTATATCAGGCGACGCACCGAGATGCTTCTGGATCAAAGCCTTATGGTGCGGGCGCGGGAGTTGTCGGAACGGCTGGGAAATCGCCTGTATAATTTTCTGTTTGAACTCGACGGCCGCCTGATCAATGCCTCGATTGCGGCTGATACGATTGCCTACAGCCCGAACCGCGATCTGGCCGATGAGTTATATGCCGCGCAGAATGATTCGGCGGCAGCGCTGGTCAATGATGCCCAGAAATTATATTTCCTGTACAGCCGAATGGGACAGCAGCGCGGGTATCGCCATTCCCTGGCGTTCAGTGTATCACAGTTGGATGTATCGGTGGACAGTTTATATGAAATCGCACAACGGCTGCGGGATCGTACCGATAAACCCTATCGAGAATTGCTCAAGCGTTTGCGCCGGGATCATGATAAGAAAGATCTTAACCTGGTGGATATCGAGCGTTTTTTGCAGCAGGGTGCGGTTTTGCCCGATTCACATTTCACAGCGGACCGTATTCGCAAGGCGATCGATACTCTGCATGGCGGCCCCGGTTTGAAACAGCTTTTGACCGCTCCGGAGTATCATCAGACCCCGGACAGCCGGCTGCCGGCCTTGGCGGTCAAGTTGTATCCGCCGTATGCGAGCGCCATGATAGTTACCGGTCGCGGCGGTTTTTTCGCCTATCGCCGTCTGGCCGGCGAGATGGCCCGCCTGGCGGTCCAACGCTTGGAGGAAAGGCCCGCCAGGTCCGTGTTGGCGGCCGCGAGAT
>CAZGLR010000161.1:0-5625 GCA_964526635.1 uncultured Ignavibacteriales bacterium
TTCGACCTACATGTGGCAGGGATTTCAACCTATAAGATGATTGGACTCGCGTTCATTGTACGAGTTTTCGAGTGACACCATTTACGAAATAGTAGATTCCGCAAGTCAATAAACCCTACACCCTCGCCAGATGCTTCTTGATCACTTCCACTGCTTTCACCAACGCCTTGCCCCGATGGCTGATCTTGTTCTTTTCTTCAAGCGGCAACTCGGCGAAGGTTTTGTCCAGAGGAGGATAATAGAAGACCGGATCATAGCCGAAGCCCTGACCGGTCGTTCGCTTTTCCTCGGTGATGATGCCATCGACCGTGCCCGCAACCGTCTGTGTTAAACCATCGGCCAAAGTAATCGCGATAACCGTGCGAAACCGCGCTGTTCTTTTATCCCACGGCACGCCCGTGAGTTCTTCCAATAACTTGCGGTTGTTGTCGTCGTAGGTGACATTCTCGCCGGCAAAGCGCGAGGAGTACACCCCCGGTCGGCCGCCGAGCGCATCGACTTCGAGGCCGCTGTCGTCGGCCAGCGATGGCAACCCCGTGAACTTGAAAATGCCTTCCGATTTGAGAATAGCATTGGCTTCAAGGGTTGTCCCGGTTTCTTCGATATCGGGGAAGTTCTCGAAGTCATTAGAGGTCAGGATGTCTATATCGAGGTCGGCCAGCATGCGGCCGATTTCGCGAATTTTGTCTTTGTTGTTCGTGGCCAGTACGAGTTTCATGGTGTGTGGTCTCCGTTGTCGATGCTCTCAATACTTCGTGATATCCACCCGAATAATATTATTCACCTCACGGCCCAGAAAACGTGACGCCACCGCCTGGAATTTATCGGGAACATCCGAGACATAGAATTTGTGTGAGGTCGGGGAGTTGTTTTCGCGCAGCATCTGCTTTTCATTGAGATAGGTCAAAACCCTGGCCGCCGTAGCGGTGGCCGAGTCGATCAGGGTGACTTTGTCGCCGATGACATCCTGAATCGTCTTTTTTAAGAGCGGATAATGCGTGCAGCCGAGGACCAGGGTATCGATATCGTTTTCGCGCAGGACTTTCAGGTAATCTTCAGCGATCAGATAGGCCGCCTGTTTGTCCTGATAGCCCTCCTCGGCCAACGGCACAAAGAGGGGACAGGCCAGTGAAAAGACTTTAATTTTGCTGTCGAGAGCATGAATTGCTTTGGGGTAGCTGTCGGATGCAATCGTAGCCACTGTGCCGATAATCCCGACTTTACCGTTTACGGTTGTTGCTGCGGCGGCCTCGGCTCCGGGGAGAATCACACCGAGTGAATCAACCGGAAGTTCGGATACAATCATTGGCATCGCCACGGCCGAGGCGGTGTTGCAGGCGGTGATAATAAACTTGACTTCCTGTTCGAGCAGGAAGGCAACATCCTGGCGCGTGAACTGGATGATAATGTCTTTGGAGCGGGGGCCATAGGGGTAGCGGCCGACATCGCCAAAGTAGACGACATTCTCATCGGGGAGCATGCGAAACAATTCCGCGACGACGGTCAGGCCGCCGACTCCGGAATCGAAGACACCGATCGGTTTGTTTTTGTTTGCACCTGTCATATTCGCTCGTATTTCGCCTTAAATCGTTTGATCGCTTCGTAGATGGCTTCAGCAACGTCTCTGGCAAAGTCTTTATCCCGCAGGAGCCGTTCTTCATCGGCATTGGATATAAAGGCTGCTTCGACCAGGATCGACGGCATATAGACCCGGTTGAGGACGAAAAAGCCGGCATGATCCACACCGCGCGGGCGGATTTTAATGCGTTTGCGGAGTTCCATATCGGCCATATAGGCCAGATCTGCCGATTCGGTGATAAATTCGGTCTGGATCATATCGTTGAGGATGAAGGCGAGATCGTCCTGCTGATTGTCATCGATTTCAGCATTATCCAATAGAAACGGCGCATTTTCGAACTGGGCCACCGCCCGGGCGGCATCGCTTTTGGCCGGGGCAAGGTAGAAAACCTGGTGACCATTGGCCGACCGTTTCGGGGAAGAGTTGGCGTGGATGGAAACAAACAGGTCAGCTTTGGCATCGTTAGCGATTTTGGCGCGGTCATCGAGGGATACGTATTCATCGCGAGCGCGGGTCATGATAACTTTGAATTGCTTGTCTTTGCGAATTTCCCTGGCCAGATGTTTGGCGATGGCCAGATTTACGTCCTTTTCGCGCGTGCCGCGATCGCGACCGATAGCGCCATAGTCTTTACCACCATGTCCGGGGTCAATGACAATTATGTCGATCTTGCCATCGGGGCCGATTTGCGAGATGCTGGTGAAGACAGAATCCGGGATGTAGTTTTCGTCTTCGAGTGAAATCTGCAGCCGATTGGGTTCGGTTTTGAAGCTGTGATGCCAGCGCTTGAAGGACCGTTTCATCCGTATTGAAATCTGGGCCGAGGCCTCGAATTGGAAAGCGTTGACTTTATATACAGCCGAACGCTCGATCCCCGCCAAAACTTTGGCCCGATCAATGCGGCCCTCGGGAATATCGATATTGAGCCAGTTCCCCTCGCTTTGGTAAATCTCCACGCGCATCGGGGAGTTCATATAGATTTCCAGCAGGATGCCGTTTTTCTTGGTCAGGATATTCAATCCGGTGACGTTGAACCATTCGGAATCAATCCGCAGAATGCGACTGTCATGGTCCCAGGTAATGTTCTCAGAACGGCTCAGATTGAGCAGGGGCGTATATGTCTGGGCCGGCACAAACAGGGCGCCATCTATAATTTTCGCCGGGTAAATCATAGAGCAAAGGGAATCATTATACCGGAGATACGGCGATTCGACTTCGAAGAGGTATGTGTGCTTTTCAAAGACATACTTGACCGAGTAGCCGGTGCGGAGCCATGAAATAGATCCGCCGAGAATAGATGTCAACTGTGACAGGCTGTAATAGGGTGCTTCGCCATGTTTTGCCGAGCGCACATATTCCTCGCCGCCGGATGTCTGCACCCGGATCGTTTCGGCCCGCATAACTGCGACAGTGGAAAGAAAAACAAGCAGGAGTGATATGATGCTGTGTTTGATCATTATC
This sequence comes from uncultured Ignavibacteriales bacterium, assembly GCA_964526635.1. Taxonomy (GTDB): domain Bacteria; phylum Zixibacteria; class MSB-5A5; order GN15; family JAAZOE01; genus CAZGLR01. The sequence goes on from CAZGLR010000161.1 coordinate 3,041, forward strand.
GTTGAGATTCCCTCATTTTCCGGCTGATTTCCCGTTCGGCGTCGCGCCGTGCGATTGCTTCGCGTTTATCGTACTTGCGTTTCCCGCGCGCCACGGCGATTTCGATTTTGGCATACGGTCCCTTGAAATATATCCTTAAGGGTACGATGGTTAGACCCTTCTCATTGGTCGCACCCCAGAGTTTGCGTATCTCGCGTTTGTTCAAGAGCAGGCGCCGTTTGCGGGTCGGCTCATGAGTCGTATGCGAAGCGCTTTCGTAGGGACTGATATGCAAATTGACCAGAAAGACCTCGCCGCCCTCGACAATGGCATAGGCATCGGACATCTGGACTTTGCCGGCCCGCAAAGATTTAACTTCGGTCCCCATGAGTGAAACACCCGCTTCGTATTTTGTGATGATCTCATATTCATGGAACGCCTTGCGGTTTGTCGTCACAACCTTTATGTTTTTAGCCGGTTCCGTCATGGCGTGAAAATAGGACGCCACCGGCGTTATCGCAATATATAATTCATACACAGCCGGGGCTGTTTGGCTCCATTTGCTATCTGGGAGAGTTGTCATGAAAATCGGAATTATGCAGTTTCAACCGTTCTTTAAAGATATTCCGGCCAACCATAAGAAGATATATTCGATGCTGTCGCGGCGCCGTTTCGATCTGATGATCCTTCCCGAGTTGGCAACGACGGGATATAATTTCATTGATCGAACTGAACTGGAGACCGTCGCCGAACGGCGCGGGGGACCGTCATATGACCTGTTTGCCGATCTCGCCGGCAGAGCCGGTGGGGCAATAATCTGGGGGACGGCTGAAAAAGTAAAAAATAAAATTTTTAATTCAGCGGTACTAACGCTGCCCGATGGCAAGCATCGGGTTTATCGTAAAACTCATCTGTTTTTCCGGGAAAAGCTGTATTTCGATCCGGGGGATACCGGTTTCAAAGTCTTTGCTGTCAATGGTGTCAAAGTCGGCATTATGATTTGCTATGACTGGATATATCCCGAAGCCTCTCGTGCTCTTATGCTTAGGGGCGCCCAGGTGATTGCCCATCCATCGAATCTGGTGATGACGTATTGTCAGGATGCCATGATAACCCGGTCGCTGGAGAACGGCCTCTTTACAGCCACCACCAACCGTGTTGGAATGGAAACCAATTCCGAATTGAGTCTTACCTTTACCGGCCAGTCCCAGGTTACCTCGCCCCGGGGTGAACGGTTGTTAGCCTTTGGGAGAAAAGAAGAAAGCGTGAAAACAGTTAAAATTCGTCCGCAAGATTCCGATATCAAAAGTATAAACAGGTTGAACAACCTTACAGGTGATCGCCGCGTGGAATACTACGCGCTGTAATCGGGAGCGACGGATGAAAGCATCAACCGCAGTACGCGCCGCCAAAATCATGGTCGTCGATGACGAGCCGGAAATCACTGAAATTATCGAGGCATTTCTCGATAATGCCGGGTATACGGTCAAAGTGGAAAACCAGCCGCAGCGGGCCATCCCGGTCGCCACGGAATTCCAGCCGGACTTGATTTTGCTGGATATTATGATGCCGGGTATCGACGGCTATCAGGTGTGCAATTCGATCAAGGAGACGCCGGGCATAAAGACCACGCCGGTTATCTTTCTGACCGGAAAAGATTCAAAGGACGATCAGGGGAAATCATTCCAGGTCGGTGGCGATATGTTTATCAAGAAACCCTTCAGTTGTGAACGCCTCCTGGAAATAGTCAATATCGTCCTGTTGTCGGTCGGCAAGGGACAGTAAAGCCAAGTATGAGCTCCGGTCGCAATGGTCGGAGCTTTTTTCTATTGACGATATTGTGCGCTGCACTATATTATGAGTGTGACAATCATAAAACGATACCGAAACCGGCGCTTATACCATACCGAGGCAAAAAGGTTTATCGTTCTGGCCGATCTGGAACGTATGGTTCAACGAGGGGAAGATTTTATTGTTCTCGATACCGCCAGCGGCCAAGACATTACCCTGTCAGTATTAAGCGCGGTTATTGGCGAACAGGTCGAGCAGCGGCCGTCGGCGGAGAACTCTCGCGACCTGTTGCGCTCGGTAATAAAATTGGGAGGACGAACGTCCATGAGCATACTGAAGAACACAGTCCTGGCTGGAATCGGCTTTGCGTCATTGACCAAGAAGAAAGCTGAAGAACTGATCGACACGCTGATTAAATCCGGTGAACTATCCAGGGGCGAGCGCAAGGAAGCGGTGATGGAACTGCTGTCCAAGGCAGAGACTTCCACCCGGGGCGTGGCCGACAAGGCGCGTACCCGGGTCAGCAAGATCGGCAAGGACATCGAGGGCGTTGTAACCAAATACAGCCTCGCGACCAGGACCGATCTTGAAAAACTGAACAAAAAAGTCGACCGCCTTTCCCGGGCGATCAGCAAGCTGGAGAAAAAACTCGAACCGGCTGAATAGACGTGACCATCAGCGGAGAAGCGGCTGGAGGCAATCCGATTGCCCAGGCCCGTTCTATCCGTAGATATCCAGCAAGGCTTCGGTCATGCTGTCGGCCGTCCGGATAACGGCCAGACTGGCTTTGGCCTGCCGAACCGCTCGACCCATAT
>CAZGLR010000161.1:5635-6093 GCA_964526635.1 uncultured Ignavibacteriales bacterium
ATATCAAGGTATCCCTCGAGGATCCTATCTCGATTTATTTTGCGCGCGCCCTGGTTCATCAAATCCAGGGCGTTGTGTATGGCGTTCACTGAGTTTGTCAACATAACTGTCTCCATCCAATGCGTCGGCGACCGTATGCCCCGGACTTAGTACTGTTTTTGCACTTGCTGAGCACAGTCCCGGTCGTTACATTCCAATGACTTATGAATACACCGATAAACATCTGCGGACTGACCCGTTCAGAATTTGAACAATTGATGGGCCGTTTTGGACAAAAACCCTATCGCGGCCGGCAATTGTACAAATGGATCTATAAAAACCGGGTCTTTGACTTCGAAGAAATGACCGATATCGCCGCGCCATTTCGTGCCGAACTGACCGCAAAACTGTCAATCGAACTGCCACGCCTGATTGAAATCAAAAAGTCGAGCGACGGTACCGAAAAATTCCTCTTTCAT
>CAZGLR010000162.1:0-6044 GCA_964526635.1 uncultured Ignavibacteriales bacterium
ATCGCCTGGGAGATCGTCATATCGAGGAAGTCTTCCCACGCTTCGGATTCGAGTTCTTTGAGTTTCTTTTTCCGTTCTTTCTCGTCGGGAACGGCCTTTGACAGGTTTTCGATAGCTTCTTCAGTCCGCATGTAGATCGGGCCTTTGCCTTCCATGACGTCAAGCATCATGAGCCAGTTACGAAGGTTGGCCGGGACCGGTTTCACCTTGCCATAGGGCGCCCATTTTTCGAGCTCAGCGGCGCGGGTCTGCATATAGTTTTCATCCAGCGCGTTGGTGGCACGGGACTTGAACAGCAGGAACCAGGCGCCGACCGGGCCATAGGCATCCTTGAAGCGAACCGGGATGAAGCGAACTTCCTGACAGGTCAGCTCAGCGCCGGCCTTCAGGGTGAAGTATGTGCTGGCGCCGGAGTTGAACGGCGGGTACCAGCTGCGGCCAAGACCTTCACCGACCGAACGCGGACGGAAGACATGCACCGCACCACCCATGCAGCAGAGGACTGTTTTGGCATGGAAGACATAGAATTTATTTTCACGCGTGCTGAAACCGACAGCGCCAACCACACGACCGTCTTTCACAAGCGGTTCGGTGATAAACACACGCTCGTAAATGTTATCCATACCCAGCGCATTTTTGGCGGCTTCAGCCACCAGCACTTTGTAGGATTCGCCGTTGATCATGAGCTGCCAGCGGCCTTCATGCACGTAGTTGCCTTCGGCGTCTTTCCAGATCGGAAGACCCCATTTTTCAAACAGATGGACGGTCGAGTCGACGTGACGGGCGATATTGGCCACGAGGTCTTCACGGGTGATGCCCATGAGGTCGTTGCGGACATAGTCGCAATAGTCTTTCAACGTATTCTGGCCGTCTTTGACGCCGACGTACTGGTTAATCGCCGATAAGCCCATGGCCACAGCACCTGAACGGTCCATGGCGGCTTTATCGACGAGCGTAACTTTGAGGCCGTTTTTCTTGGCCCAGTAGGACGCTTCCACGGCAGCACCGCAGGCAGCCATCCCACCACCGCAAATCAAAACATCAGTTTTGACTTCGACTGTTTCAAAATTCGCCATAATGTGTCTAATCCTTTCTTAGAGCTTCGGCAGCTCGCCCATGCCAGTGGATTCAGGTTCAGTGGACAGGTATTCGCTGTTTAAGTCCTCATGCGGCTTGTATCCGCCATCCGGCACCGCCTGACCTTCCGGCGTGGTGCGAATCGGGAATTTGAAACGCTTGAGGGTTCCATTGCGGAACTTGACCGTCCACATGATGGAGTCGGTCGACCGCATCGGCGTCACCATGGCGCCCATCGGGCAGAAGTCGGCATAACCGCGCACTTCGATCGCCTGGGTCGGGCAGATCTTGACACAGCTATAGCACTCCCAGCACATTTCCGGGGCCTGGTTAAAAGCCTTCATCTGTTCTTTGTCGAGAACCATCAGGTCGTTGGGGCAAATATACTGACACGCGGTTTTATCGAGTGCCTTGCACCCATCGCACTTCTCAACGATTACGAAACTCGGCATGCATGCCTCCTATTGGAAGAATTGCGATATGGTAATACACACTATTTATCACGTTACGCGATTTCTCACTTTTTGAGTTTTGACTCGGCTTCGCCCGAGGCGTGGCCGTGCATTTTCACTTCAACTCTCTCTTCGTCAGCCAGGCTGGAATAGTAGCCCTTGAGAATCTCAAGCACTTCCGGACGACTGAATTCTTCGGGGATTTCATCCATCTTGCCTTCGGAGAGAAGCTTGCGAAGCTTCGTGCCGGACAGGAACAACCGCTTGTCCTTGTTGGCTTCCGGCGAAGTCTTCATCGACGCCATACCACCCTGACCGTAATCCCAGAACGTCCAATCGATCGGCAGCATCTGGCATTTCAGGGCGCCATCCCACAACTTGTGATAGGCATCCTGGGCATCGAACGGGCCATAGTAGTCGCCGACACCGGCATGGTCACGGCCGATTATCATGTGCGTGCAGCCGAAGTTCTGGCGGAAGAGACCATGGAGCAGGCCCTCACGCGGTCCGGCATAGCGCATATCCAGCGGGTAGCCGCCGGTCACTACATGATTTTTGTTGAAGTAGTTGTCGATCAGAACATTGATGCATTTGACGCGAACGTCGGCGGGAATGTCACCGGCTTTTAGCTTGCCGACCAGCTGATGAATAAAGCATCCATCGGAAACCTCGATCGCGATCTTGGCCAGATATTCATGCGAGCGGTGCATCGGGTTACGAAGCTGCAGCGCGGCGATTGTCTTCCAGCCCTTTTCTTCGAAAATCTTGCGGCTTTCGGCGGGTCGCATGTATATGTCGCCGAATTCCTTCGGGAAATAACTTTCCGAGAGCACTTTCACCGGGCCGGCCAGATTGTACTTCTTCTGCGCCATGACCATCTGAACACCCGGATGCTCGGTGTCAGTTGTGGCATACACGTGCTTGCATTCGAATTCCCGGTCGATTTCATAGCATTCGGTGACCTTGATCGTACCCATAATCTCATCGGTTTCGCCGGAGAGCAGGCAGAATTCAGTGCCGGGGTTAACTTTTTCGTCATGCGACAGGGTGATCGGAATCGGCCAGAAAATGCCATTGGCCATCTTCATATCCTGGCAGACGCCTTTCCAGTCGTCATGGCCCATGAAACCATCAAGCGGCGTAAACCCGCCGATACCAAGCATAATCAAATCACCGGTTTCACGGGACGACATTTTGATTTTGGGCAAACCATCGGCTCGCTTCAGTTCAGCTTCCTTTTCGGCTCCTTCCAGGAGCAGGATCTTGAGCTCGTCGGCTCCGTGGGGGGATATTAATTGCGACATCATTGACCGTCCTCTATTTTGAAGTCCTAATGATTCTATTATATTCTATCGGCAAAGTTTGTGACTTTTTTCACAAGACGATTTCAAAAAAAACCACCGCCTCTCAAAATTACTTTACGCCGTTTGGCCAAAAGAATGTAAAAATTTTCACAAGCACTGTCAAGCGAAAAATGGCAAAATATACCCCTTTTTCATTCTGTTGGACCTTCTGCGGCATGATTAATCATGGGTGAAAAATGGTATAATCAGCCAATATCTGAAAGTACTCATAGCCAGGTTCATAAACCGTTATAAAATTATGGATTACGGGAAGGATGCTGTCATTATTCATATATCTTTATATTTTTAAATCAGTTATATGCCACAGGCGATTCGCCTTTAAAAACTGTTATCAAAAAACAAGTTGGATGCCTGCTACCGGCCTTATCCGAATACACTTAGAGAATCGATCCAAGACCCCGCCCGGGACTATTTGTGACCCCTCCTGCCGTGGATAATATTGTCTGTGTTGAGGGTTTTACCATATAGAAGGAAAATGCTCAAAGATTGCCCCGACATTGTGAAAAAAATAACAAAATACCTTGACAGTATAAATCACCCGAAGTATTTTCCGAGTATAAAGAATGAGGCAAAAATAACAGGATCAGAGCGGTCCTGATTGATATAGATCAAGGAGTGAACCCATGGCTGAAAAACGGCGGATTGATCCCGATCTGGGCTTTATCCGGGAAATAGAAAAGGCCGGGGGCGATACCCTCAAGAAGTGTTACCAATGTGCCACCTGTTCGGTTGTCTGCAACCTGTCACCGGCCGATAAGCCGTTCCCGCGCAAAGAAATGGTCTTGGCGCAGTGGGGTCAGGTCGACAAACTGGTGGCTGATCCCGATGTCTGGTTGTGCTACCAGTGCAATGACTGTTCGACCAGATGCCCGCGTGAAGCGCGTCCCGGCGATGTCATGGCGGCGATCCGTGCCTACGTCTACAAGCATTTTGCGGTACCGTCATTTATGGGCAAAGCCCTGGCGACACCGACGGCGCTGCCGCTTTTGTTTCTGGTCCCGGTTATCATATTGCTGGCCTGTATTCAGTTTTCCGCGCCTCGCACGGCCGACGGTGCTTTCCTGTTTATGACGGGGGTGCCGATCGATTTTAACGTGTTTCTGCCGCACAGCACGGTTGACGCGCTCTTTGTGTTCGGCAATATCCTGATTTTCACCCTGGCCGCTATCGGCTTCACCAGATTCTGGCGAGTACTCAGATCGTCGGGAAGTGAGATCAAAGTCGGCTTTTTGCCGGCCAGCTGGATGACGGTGAGGGAAATCATCAGCCACTCCAAGTTCAATCAATGCGAGGCCAACAAAGTTCGCAGCACGGCCCATATGTTGATGATGATGGGATTTGTCGGGGCTATGATCACCACCGGTCTGGTGCTTTTTCTGGTGTTTCTGCCGCATTATATGCATCTGCTGGGTGTGACCAGTTTGAATTCGTTTTTCACGGTGCCGATCGATTTGCCGCATCCGATAAAATTTTTGGGCGCCACCAGCGGTGTGATGATGTTCCTGGGCGGCGGAATCATGATTTTCAGGCGCTGGGCGGGGCGTGACGAAGTCGGGGCCAGCGGCTATGCCGATCAACTCTTTTTGTACATCGTTTTCCTTACCGGACTGACGGGAATGACGTCGTGGCTGTTCCGTGTTGCCGATTCGGCGGTATTTGCCTACGGCAGCTATTTCGTGCATCTCCTGATGGTTTACTTCCTGCTGTGGTATATGCCGTATTCCAAATTCGCTCACATGATTTACCGCACGCTGGCGTTGATCCACGCCCGTATGATTGGCCGCACCGCGCGCTGCGAGGTTCCTGAAGTTCTTCCCGCGACAGCGCCGGCCGAGAAACAACCAACGGAAAAAGCAGAACAGCCACAGGCTGCCTGATTGTCAGTGAATGTACGAGAGAGGTTGTAAACACTCAATAAAAGCCGGCCATGCCCCCGCATGTTCGGCTTTTTTTATCCGGCAAGGCCCTATAATTATAGATTGTTTTATCGACAATAACATGGTACCATAAAGAGTATCGCAAACAAAAATCTTCCCTGTACCAGGCACTGTGAGGTGTGCGCATGAATTCCGGATTGTCTTCGCTGTATACCCATGAAGACTGGTGGGCGATCTGGTTCGGCTTTATCATCTTCATTGGAACCCTGCTGCACTGGATTCCCACTATCCCGAAAGTCGGCGGCTGGACCGATCATCCCCTGGCGGCATTTCAGATCATCAAAGACGGCGCTGCTGCAGGCAATATCCTGCTTCCGCTGGTGTTTCTGATGATCGGCCTGGGAATATTGACAACTCTCGGGATGTTCTTCATGAAAACCGTGCCGGTCGGCAAATACGCCGTCGGCTTTGTTGTTGTTTTCATTCTGGCGGTCATTTCATACTGGATCGCTCATCAGACCAATATCAAGTACTGGGGGCTCAGTTATGCCATGTGGGCGCTGCTGATTGGATTATTGATCTCGAATACCATCGGGACGCCATCGTGGTTGAAAGCCGGGGCCCAAACCGAACTGTTTATCAAAACCGGGCTGGTCCTTCTCGGCGCGGAAATTCTGTTTAAAAAAATTCTGTCGCTTGGTCCGCCGGGACTCATGGTTGCCTGGATTGTCACTCCGATCGTTGTCGTCTTCATGTTCTGGTTTGCCATGCGCGGACTGAAGATGAAGAATAAGGAACTGGCCATGATCATAGCCGCCGCGACATCGGTCTGCGGAGTTTCCGCCGCCATTGCCACCTCTGCGGCCTGCCGCGCCAAGAAAGAAGATCTGACGCTGGCCGTGGGGATGACGCTTATTTTTACCGTAGTGATGATGATCTTTATGCCGATCGCTATCAAGGCCATTGGCATGGATGCTGTCCTCGGCGGGGCCTGGATGGGCGGTACGATCGATTCCACCGGGGCCGTTGTCGCCGCCGGATCTATGCTCGGTCCCGACGCCGAAAAAGTGGCCGCTGTGGTCAAGATGATTCAGAATGTTCTGATCGGGCTGCTGGCCTTTGCCGTGGCGATTTACTGGTGCTGCAGTATCAAGGCCGAGAGCGGCAGCCGTCCTGATGTTATGGAAATATGGCGCCGTTTCCCCAAATTCGTCCTCGGCTTTATTGGCGCATCCATTCTCTTTTCATTTATCGTGGTACCCAGTGTTCCGGGT
>CAZGLR010000163.1:0-3066 GCA_964526635.1 uncultured Ignavibacteriales bacterium
GTTCTCCAGGCGCGGGTCGATCAGCGTGTGGACGATGTCGATCGCGAGGTTGAGCCCTTGCGATTGAGCCGGGAATAGAAACAATCATCGGCGGTATAGTGTTGCCGGCCCCGGCGAAGGCGCCCTCGAAAACGATCTCAGCAGCCATAAACACCTGAGACAGGGCCAGGATGCGCAAATATTCGACCGCAATATCTATCACCGCCGGGTCGGTCGTAAAGACCATCGATAGTTGCCGTGGAATCGCCAGAAAAAGTATTGATATCAGCAGTGTAAACATCGCCGTGATACCAAATGATCCCCAGGCCGATTTGGCTGCCCGACTGATATTTCCCGCACCGAGATTCTGGCCGACCAAGGTTGAGGCCGCCATCGAAAAACCAAAACAGGTCAAAAACGACAATGATTCGAGACGATGTCCCACAGTCAGGGCGGCAATCGAAATTGTCCCGAAATCGGCTACGATTCGGTTGAGAAATATATATACGATTGAAAACGAAATGCCGGCCACAGCCGGCGGCAAACCGATACGTACAATCTTCCATACCAGTCTGAAGTCAAGTTTCTCGAGAATTCGGAAATTGAGTGTATAGGGCAAACGGTTACGGGAGAGCATTCCGATGTACACTATCGTGCCACAGGATGCGGATATGATTGTCGCCAGCGCGGCGCCATCGGTACCCATATGCGGCAACGGTCCGATTCCGAAAATAAACAATGGGTCGAGGACGATATTCAACCCGAGCGCGGTGACCGATGCAATCATCGGCGCTTTGGTATCGCCCACCGCTCTGAATATGCCGCTGAAGCAATCATTGATAAAAAAGAAGATCACTCCGAAGAAGAATATTCGAAGATACCGGATACCCATCTCGGACACATTCGGTTCCGTGCCCATAAAATCAAATATATATGGCGTGAGCACATAGCCGATCACACTGAAAACTATGCCGATGCGAAGAGCGAAATACAGGCTCTGGCGGGCGGTACGACTGACCTCATTTGTAGCACGGGCACCGACGGCACGCGAGATGACCGCCACGGCGCCGGTGGGAATAATCATGATCATTGAAAATACCGTCCACATCGGAAACATCCCAGATGTCACCGCAGCCATTTCGGCGGCTCCCAGTCTGCCCACCCAGATAGCATCAGTGATGGAAAGGAATGTTTCCATGAACATCGAGGCAACTACCGGCCAGGCCAGACGCCAGATGGCCGGTAGAATCGATCCCTCGGTGTAGTCATAGTTTGACGGTTTCATATTTGATCACTCATAAAAAAAGGAGGTACTTCAGTACCTCCCGGTCGAATATAGCTGTTTATAAATCGGCGGTCAATCGCCGTATGATTCCGCCAGATATTTTGGAGTGAGATCATCGCCGGTTCCCCGCGAAATCAGCGTTTGCCAGTCCTCGCTGCGACCGAAACGATAATAATTCTGGACCAGAAATTCGCGGGTCCGTTCGCTGGCCATGACTGATCCATATTTTTCTTCGATATAGGCATGCGTCTGTGCCGCGATGCCTTGCCCGAGCAGACGATTCGGCAGCGAAACCGGCTTGGAGACTAAATCACTTCCAAGCGCCCAGATGGCGCCATCGGTGCCGGGCGACATCATCATGATTTCGCTGTAGAGATCGGCATATAGCCGGTTCAGATCGGCAAAGGGATCATCGTATAGTATCTTCTCGAAATAAAAGCCAACCAATTCACGGCGCAGTTCATACAAAGCTCTGAATGATTTTATGGCCGAAAGTTCACGAACCGTCGGCGCCGGTATACCACCGTATTTCATCAGCCAGGCATCTGAAGAAATCAGGCGGCTGATAAAATCCGACATCCCGAGTGCAAAACTCTCCGAAGCCGGCGCAGCATATTCGGTTTCCTCACGCTCAATATGGACGAGGTACAACGCCTGTGTTACGATTTCCGAGAATTCCAACAAATGCTGGTAACCATCATCCAGGGCTGTCACGATACGAATATCATCGGGAACATGAACCGGCAGCAATTGTCCGGTTTGAGGAAGTGCAATGCGTGCCGAATTGAAATAGATTGGCCAGGAATCGAGATCAAATCCCATATCGATAAATGATTGCGAAAGCATCGCATAATGAGCTGTGGCGGGGAAAAACGGATCCAGAGCATCGAGACGGTTCTGCCGACTGATAAATGCAATATCCCACGGCGCCGCTCGATCCACGCCGGATGCCATCGTTAACGAATCGAGCTTGCGGGCATACAGGTCTCGCGTGCGTCTTTCAAGTTCGTCAATAAATGATTCCAGCCATTCGGTCTCGAGACCATTGGCCTGAATCATCAGATCCCAGTAGGAATTGTAGCCCAGGGACGCAGCCGTCTGCTTCCGTAGCCGCGCCAGACGGGCAACAGCATCGGCAACCGGTTCCATCGCATTCAACAAAGCTGTATAAGCCTGCTGCCGGCGAAGACGGTTGGGTTCTGATTTAATAAGTTGTTCGATGGCCGATACGGTATAGGTCTGATTCTCGAATTCTGCTGTCACTGTACGCCAGTGCTCAGCTATCGAATCAGCCAGCATTCTGACCACGTCAGTATTGTCCACAATCGAACGGAGGCTGCGCTGATAGAGCAGCCGAACACGCAAGGCGTCGATACCATCGGAAGATTGCGTTCGCTGCGTCTGGAGCGCGCGAAATATTCGCGGGCTGGAAAATAACTCATCTCTGGTCCTGATGAAATAGTCAAGCGAATCACTTGAGCCGGCTGAGTATAATTCCCAGTTTTCAAGCGCAATGCGTCGATCGAGATACGCGACCTTTTCGGTCGCGACAGTGACGAATTCCGAGATGTTCTCGGTCTTCACCGGTGCGGATTTGCACGATGACAAGCCGATACTCAGAAGCAGTCCGCAAAATACTCCGGTTATTACATGACGAAAATTCATAGGGCTATCCTTGCCTCATGATGTAGTCGACGGCCAATGCGTATCCGGCGGCACCCAGGCCGGAGATAACACCAACGCATACCGGTGATATCACCGACGTCCGGCGCCAGTCTTCACGAGCCTGCGTATTGGAGAGG
>CAZGLR010000163.1:3076-5944 GCA_964526635.1 uncultured Ignavibacteriales bacterium
GGAGAGGTGCACTTCGATAACCGGGCAGGACACTATCGCCAGGCAATCCCGCAGAGCATAGCTATAATGTGTCAATGCTCCCGGATTGATTACAAGTCCTGCGGCGGCCCCGGCATTGCCCTGGATATAATCCAGTATTGCGCCCTCGTGATTACTCTGGAAGGTCTCCACGGTAAATGCGGTTCCGACCGTTTTGGCGGCAAGATCGGAGTTGATGTCATTCAGCGTGGCGGTACCGTAGACTTCCGGCTCGCGCGTGCCAAGCATATTCAGATTCGGACCATGGATAACGAGTATTTTCTTCATATGACATCCTGTCCCCTGCTGCAGCATTTCATGAAATCGACGGCGTCGCGGATAGCACCGTGATCGACCACCGGCGCGACTATCGGCCGTCCGATTTCCCGCAGCAGGACAAAGCGGACTTTTCCGTGTTCATTTTTCTTATCGACAATCATGGGCGCAATATAATCATTAATCGACTTATTTAGCGGCTTCAGTCGTGCGAAATACGGCTGAATCAACGAAACATATTCCCGAAATCTCGCCGGCGTAAGCCGCCGGGTCGCACGGGAAAGAAATAATGCCGCCGCCATGCCGATCAGAACCGCCTCGCCATGATGGTAACGTCGATACTGCTCAACTTTCTCAATCGCGTGCGCAAAGGTATGGCCGAAATTCAACACCGCCCGCAAGTTCCGTTCGCGAGTATCTTGGGCGACGACCTTTGCCTTAAAACGGATAGCAGCCTCAATGAGTCTCCGTGTTTCTTTCGACCCTATTCTATCTGGAGTTATCTCATTTTCCATGGCCCGATTAAGAAAGCTGCGGCTCGAGAGAAACCCGGACTTAATAATTTCGGCCATCCCCTCTGTTAATTGGCGTTCTCCCAGCGTGGCCAGAGTTTCGGTCCGGATGATTACGGCCCCGGGTTGGTAGAATGCTCCAATCAGGTTCTTGCCGGCCCTGTGGTTGATACCGACTTTGCCGCCGACTGAGGCATCGACCATTGCCAGGAGCGTCGTCGGGGCCTGAACAAATGGTACCCCGCGCATATACGTTGCAGCCACAAAACCGCCCGTATCACCTACCACTCCGCCGCCAAGCGTAATAATCACATCACTGCGACCGAATTTCACATCGAACAGGTGAGCATAAATCTTCTCAATCGTTGCGCGTGTCTTGTACCGCTCGCCATCGCCCATCATAATTGGTGTAACCGGCAGCCCTGTCGGGAGTGTTTCCCTGATGAAGCGATGGCCGTGTAATCCAAATACGGTCGGGTTGGAAATAATCGCAACCCGGGAAGCTCTCCTTGTGATCCTGGAAAGCAGTGATCGGGCCGACCGGAAAACCACCGGATACCTGCCGTCATCTGTCTTTATAACAAGAGAATCAACCCTGGCCATTGCCGGAAAATACCTCTTGGATTTCATTGGCGACATCCTGAGGCGTTTTACCCTCGGTGTCCACAATTGTATCGGCCTGCATATAGAATATTTCCCGCTCGCCCAGAAGCGAGGTAATACGTTCCATGATGGCCGCCTCCTTGTCCTCGGCGTCGGCCGCGACCGCCTGCAGCATGGGCCGGAAATGGCTCTCACGAAGACGCTCATAGACAGTCGTCGGGGACACCTTCAGATACACGAGGTGTCCATTCTCCCTGACATATTCCAGATTATTCTCATCGCCAATCGTGCCGCCGCCGAGCGAAATTACATGCGGTGATTGCTTGACTGCCATACGAATGACATTTGACTCGGTGAAGCGAAATTTGGCCTCACCCATTTGCGCAAATATCTCGGGAATAGACTTTCCAAGGGATTGTTCTACAGCGTCGTCGGTGTCGGTAAAAAGATAATTAAGCTGACGGGCCAGAATCTGTCCGGTTTCGGTTTTACCCGATCCGGAAAACCCGCACAGCATAATTACGTCCGGAACTGAATTCATCTACAAAAATCCTCCGTTGAGTTCAACGTCCTGATTATAGTTTTGACAAGCGCATCCGAATCGATCGTTTTATCAGTCCAGAGCCGAAATGATTCGACTGCCTGGGCGATCAACATCGGCAGTCCATTGATAGTACGACATCCATGTTTTTCCGCAGCCCGGAGTAACATCGTGGTATTCGGCGAATAAATCAAGTCATAACATAATGGCGCCCCACAGAAGGAATAATCATTCGGCAACGGTGCCTTATCCGGATAGGCATGACTCCCCACCGGGGTACAATTCACAATAATGTCATACGTTGTATCCCGTCTGATCTCGGCATAGCCGATGGGAACAACAGAACCGTCTGCTTCGATACTTCCCGCAAGCGTATCGCATACATGCTGCGCCCTCTGGCGCTGGCGGCTGCACACGCTCACCTGAATACCCGGATACAGCCTGAAAAGCGCATATACAACCGCGCGAGCAGCCCCACCGGTTCCAAGAACAAGGCCTTTCTCTGGTCTGACATCAAGACCGGAAAGCGGCTGACTGAATCCGATGCAGTCCGTGTTGTATCCGTGCAATCTGCTCTGAGTTACATTCACTGAATTGACCGCGCCAATCCGTTGCGCAGTGTCATCAATAGATTCTACGTAATCCATGATGGTTGTCTTGAACGGAATCGTAACTGAGAAACCATCGAGACGCCGAAGTTGATCAAGACTATGCCGGAAGTCATCAACAGGCGTATCAAGTATGATGAAATCTCCATCGAGCCCCGTTTGTTCAAAGATCACAGAAAATATCCGGGGCGACAGTGAATATTGAATATCGGAACCGACAACTGCGAATTGAAACCGCCCGGACGTCACGCGCGCAGTCCCTCTATCATATCAAAAAAGCGGGGGCAGGAAATCTCGACAGTATCGGCGC
>CAZGLR010000164.1:0-5923 GCA_964526635.1 uncultured Ignavibacteriales bacterium
AGATATTGATATATGGGGCGAAAAACGCCATATTGGACCCCTTGGGGAAAGACCGAGATTTTTACATGGCTGAAATCATTCGCATAGGCACCCGTGGCTCGAAACTGGCCCTCTGGCAGGCCAATTTCGCCAAACAGCAATTGGCCGCGATTTCCGATCGCCCGGTGGAGATCACTATTATCAAAACTCAGGGTGATCGTATCCAGGATGTGCCGTTTTCACAGATGGAGGGCAAGTCGTTTTTTACCAAAGACATAGAAGATGCCCTTCTTGACAACTGCATCGACCTCGCGGTCCATTCGCTCAAAGACCTTATGACAAAAATCCCCGAGGGGCTGGCCCTCCCGGGCGTCGGGTTCCGGGCTGATTGCCGTGAACTGGTCCTGGTGCGGCGTGAGTCAGTCGATGATTCATTGCCTTTGCATGTCAAAAAACACGGCGTCATCGGCAGTTCCTCGGTACGCCGCCAAAGCCAGATCGCCCATCTGCGGCCGGATCTGACGATGAAAGACCTGCGCGGCAATGTCCCGACCCGGGTTCAGAAAGTTCGCGATGGCCAGTATGATGCTATCATAATCGCCCTGGCCGGTATCTTGCGGCTTGAATTGGAGCTGGGTGATTTGCACATGCATATCCTTGATCCCCATGAATTTATCCCGGCGCCGGGGCAGGGAATACTGGGCCTGCAGACGCGTGAAGATGACACCGCCATGGTCGAATTAATCGGCCGTCTCGACGATCTCAAGGCCAGAGCCCAGATGCGTCTCGAGCGCGGGCTTCTCTCCCGATTCGGCGGTGGCTGCCAGTTGCCATTGGGAGCGATCTCTGAAATAGACCATGGCCGCATGTCCCTGCAGGGGGTACTCGGTATCAGGAACGATTCCGGCTGGATCGGTCTTAAGCGCGCCTGTGTGACCGGCGATGATATCGAGATGATTGTCGAAGAAACATTCCGTCAACTGCACGTATAATATTGAAACTGAAACAGGACAGGGTATGATCGAGAATTTCTATCGTCCACGACGACGGCGCCGTAATCAGCTTATCCGTGATCTAACAGCGCAAACGAGACTGACCACTGATTGTATGATTCAACCGTATTTTGTCTGCGATGGCAACAAAGTCAATCAGGAAATCGAATCGATGCCGGGGATTTTCCGGCAATCGGAAGATGTTTTTCTGGAATCGTTCCGGCGGGATTTTGAGCTGGGTATCCGGCGGATTATGCTGTTCGGCGTACCGGATAAAAAAGACGCGAATGCCTCAGAGGCGGTCAGTGATGATGGTATTGTGCCGCGTGTCGTGCGGGCACTCAAAAAGAGCTATGCCGATGATCTGTTCGTGAGTGCCGATGTTTGCCTCTGTGCCTATACTGACAGCGGCCATTGTGGATTGATTAAAGACGATACCGTGAACAACGACGCCACTTTGCCGGTTTTAGGAGAGATGGCCCTGGTACTGGCGGAGGCCGGTTGCGACTGTCTGGGACCATCGGATATGATGGATGGCCGGGTGGGATTTATCCGCGAACGGCTCGAAGAAAACGGTTACACCGAGACGTTGATTATGGCTTACACCGCGAAATATGCATCAGCCTATTATGGTCCCTTCCGTGATGCCTGCGACAGCGCACCCGGTAAGGGCGATCGCCGGGGATACCAGATGGATTACCGCAATCGCCGGGAAGCGATTCAGGAACTGGATCTCGATGGTGCCGAGGGCGCAGATATTGTGATGGTAAAACCGGCCCTGGCGTATCTCGATATAATCTCCGATTTTCATTCCGAAACAGAATTGCCGGTGGCTGCTTATAACGTATCGGGCGAGTATGCGATGGTGAAACTCATGGCGCGTGAGAACATAGTCGATGAGGCCTCGCTGGTTATTGAGAATCTGACCGCCATCCGCCGGGCCGGAGCCGATATCATTCTGACGTATCACCTCCGCGATATTCTTTCGGGAGGATGGTGTGACTGATAGAACCAATTCGAAATTGTTATTTGACCGTGCTCAAAAAGTCATTCCCGGCGGGGTAAACTCCCCGGTGCGGGCCTTTGGGGCGGTTGGTGGACAGCCGCCGTTTATAAGCCGGGGCAAGGGTGCCGAGGTTATCGATGCCGACGGCCATCATTATATAGATTTTTGCTGCAGTTGGGGCCCCTTGATACTCGGTCATGCGCACCCGAAAGTTCTGGAGACAATAACCACTACCGCCCGGCGCGGCACCAGTTTCGGAGCCTCGACTGAGCTTGAAGTCGAGTTGGCCGAGTTTATCGTGGATAAGGTCGATGCTGTCGAAAAAGTCCGTTGTGTATCATCGGGCACCGAGGCGGTGATGTCGGCGGTACGGCTGGCGCGTGGTGTGACCGGTCGTGACAAAATCATCAAATTCAGCGGCTGTTATCATGGCCACGTCGATTATCTGCTGGTGAGTGCGGGCTCGGGACTGGCCACATTCGGGAAGCCCTCGTCGGCCGGCGTGCCGGACGAATTCGCCGGGCATACGCTGGTGGCAGAACTCGATGATGAAGAGGCTGTCGAGGCGTTGTTCAAAAAGCATGGTGACGATATTGCCGCCGTGTTAATCGAACCAATCCCGGCCAACAATGGTCTATTGTTACAGCGCGGCGAATATTTGAAATTCCTGCGTGATATATGTACTAAGCATGGTGCGCTGTTGATCTTTGATGAAGTCATCTCCGGATTCCGTGTCGGATGGAACGGCGCCGCCGGGAAATACGGCATCACGCCCGACCTTATGACATTCGGCAAAGTGATCGGCGGCGGAATGCCGGTGGGTGCTTTCGGCGGCCGATCTGAAATTATGGCGCATCTGGCGCCGGAAGGTAACGTTTACCAGGCCGGAACGTTGTCGGGTAATCCGGTAGCAATGGCCGCCGGGTTGGAAACACTTAAGATTCTGGCTTCGGATGATGCCTTTTCACGTCTGGATGATCTCGGCACGCATTTCGAAAATGTTCTCACCAGCCATCTGACTGATATCGAGGCCACTGTTCTGCGCGAGGGATCGATTGTCTGGATCGTGCTGCAATCGGAACGGCCGCGGCGAGCCTCAGAGATATCCACCGAGGCCATCGATCGCTTCAACCGCATTCACCGTTTTATTCTCGACCGCGGGGTCTATCTGCCGCCATCGGGATATGAAGTACTGTTTATTTCGCTGGCCCATACGACCGCGCAACTGTCGCAGGCAGCAACGACACTGGGGAAGGTCTTTACCTCGCAACTGCAAAAGGAGATTACCTGATTTTATCGGAAATCACTGCATTGAGATTGGATAGTTGACTATGCCCGAATATGCTTTCATCAAAGCGGCCTTTGGCCAACCTCATACCCGTGTTCCGATCTGGATTATGCGCCAGGCGGGACGATATTTACCGGAATACAATGCCGTTCGGGAAAAGGTATCGTTTACCGAATTGTGCGAATCGCCCAAGCTGGTCGCGGAAGTCACCCGGCAGCCGATTGATATCTTCGGATTCGACAGCGCCATAATTTTCTCCGATATCCTCCTGCCGTTGGAACCGATGGGCGTTAAAGTCACATATGAAGAGGGCGGCCCGAAAATCTATCCGCCGGTACGGACGCCCGATGATGTCGCTGGTTTGAAATCATTTGACCCCGGTGATGCGATGAAATTCGCTCTCGATGGCATCGCGGAAACCAAAGACGTCCTCAGGGATGCTGTCCCCCTTATCGGTTTTTGCGGGGCGCCCTTTACCCTGGCCTGCTATCTCGTTGAGGGCGGCGGGTCGGCGAATTATACCGAGATCAAAAAATTTCTGTTTACCCATCCCAAAGATGCCGCGGTCCTGTTGAACCGTCTGGCTGAAATAGTCGGCGAATATCTGCGCTTGCAGATTCAGGCGGGATGCGATGCTATCCAGGTGTTCGACAGTTGGGGCGGGATTTTGTCTCCTGACTTATATGCCCGGTATTCGATACCGTATCTCAAAACAGTCTTTGAGATGTGTGAGACCAAAGGTGTCCCGCGTATTATGTATATGAACAACAGCCGACCCTATCTGCCGCTTTTGGCTGAGTTGCCGTGCGAGGTGATAAGTGTCGACTGGCGCACTGATTTGGGCGATGCCCGGAGTATTCTTGATGGCAAGACAATTCAGGGCAATCTTGACCCGCACCTGCTTCTGGGGCCGCCGGACCTGATGGTTCAGCAGACCTCGAAGATCCTCGAGTGCATGGCCGATACTGATGCGTTTATTTTCAATCTCGGTCATGGCATCCTGCCGCCGACGCCGGTCAAGCAGGTTAAGCTCCTGGTCGATACTGTTCACTCTTTTGAGAGGCCGCGTGAGACGCAATATTCCCACAATCGACAGACGTCTGCTTGAGAAATACGATCGTCCCGGACCGCGATACACCAGTTATCCGACTGTCCCGGAATGGACTTCCGAATTCGGTCCCGACGAGTATATCGAGGCGTTGAAACGGGCATCGCAGGAGGGCGACCGCGGGCTGGCGATGTATATTCATATTCCCTTTTGCGCCGAGCGCTGTTCGTATTGCGGCTGTACGACAGTTATCACCCGCAATCAAAACCGGGCTGATGCGTATCTCGATCAACTCTCGTGTGAGATCGAAACAATCGCAGGTTATCTGGGAGAGCGCCGTTCAATCAGCCAGTTGCATTGGGGTGGCGGCACGCCGACCTTCCTGACTCTTGATCAGATCAAGCGATTGATGCACATTATTGAGTCCTGTTTTTCGCTGGATACTATTGGTGAGCAGGCGATCGAAGTCGATCCCCGGGTGACGAGTGCTGAGCAGGTCATGCTCCTGCGCCGTCTTGGCTTCAACCGTATTTCCCTGGGCGTGCAGGATTTATCGGCCGATGTGCAGCATGCTATTGGGAGGCATCAAACCGCCGAACAGACAAAAACGTTGTTTGATACCTGCCGCAGAGCCGGCTTCAGCGGGATCAATGTCGATGTTATTTATGGTCTGCCGCATCAGCGAGTCAGCCAGTTTCGCGATACCCTGACTCGCTTGATAGACTGGGGTGTTGACCGGGTCGCGGTGTACAGCTTTGCCTATTTACCGCAGGCGAAACCGCATCAGAAGTTAATTGATCCATCGCTGTTGCCATCGGCTTCAGCCAAGTATGATCTGTTTGCAACGGCCGTGGAGACATTTTTGAGTGCCGGGTATATACAAATCGGTATGGACCATTTCGCCACCCCGCACGATGAATTATCGCAGGCACTGGCCGATGGCCGCCTGTATCGGAATTTTATGGGATACACGATTCGGCGCAACAGTGATTCGATCGGCATCGGTATGTCAGCTATCAGCGAGATCGCGGGATCGTTTGCGCAGAATATCTCGAAGGTTGATTCTTATCAACAGGCGATTGCCGACAACGGCATCGCGACCTTCCGCGGATGTCTCCTGTCGCAGGACGATACTCTGCGGCAGCAGGCGATTCTGTCGATAATGTGTAACTTTGTACTTGATTTCGATGCCTTTGATGCCAATCATGGCATAGACAGCCGGTTGTATTTCGCCGACGAGCTCAAGGCTGTTGCCGGATTTGCCGCCGATGGCCTGGTGGAATTATCCGAAGACTGCCTGCGGGTGCTCCCGGCCGGCCGAATGTTTGTACGAAATGTAGCGATGGTGTTTGATGCGTATTTAACGCAGGAAGGTGCCAAGGACGGTCCGACCTTTTCGCGAACGATATAGGCGGATTGCATAAAAAAGATGTTATCGGAGTTATCAAAGGATCCCCGTTTTCTCACCAATCCGCAGGAGAAGATCGACTTCGGTGAACAGAAATGGGGTGTGTTTTTCCTCAACATGGGCGGTCCTGAGACCGCCGAAGATGTCGAGGAATTCCTGTACAATATTTTTTCCGACCGGATGATCATCGAACTTCCGCTTG
>CAZGLR010000165.1:0-5893 GCA_964526635.1 uncultured Ignavibacteriales bacterium
ACAGCGGCAAAAACATACACTTTTAATGGCGGTCGAGGGCTAAAGGAAATCACCTGCCTGTCCGATATCGTGAAGAGAATACCATAGGTGTAACGCGCGGAGTTGTGCCTTATCCAGCCGGAGCGTATGGATAAAGCACTCATTTATAACGGAGGAACTCGACTTGTTGGTCTTACGTAACGTGGCAGTGCCGATACTGGTGGCTGTGATGCTGATGGCGTGCGTCTCGACGACATCGGCCGGCACAGCCGGAAAAATCGCCGGTATTGTCACAGATGCGGCTTCCGGTGAACCGATTCAGGGGGCGACGGTAACCGTGAGAGGCTCAGGCAAACTGACAGAAACTGATTCCGATGGTGAGTTCTTTGTCATCAATCTGCCGGTTGGTGTCCATCAGCTCAAATTATCCATACTCGGATATGAAATAGTCAATGTTGAGGACGTCCGCGTCCTTATGGACCTTACTACTCCTCTTGAGATTGAGATGACGAAAAGCCCGATTGAAATGAATAAATCGGTCACGGTTGTTGCCAAGCGGCCGATCATTCAGCGTGACCTGACATCGTCGAGCGCCATCGTCACCCGCGAGGAAATCGCCTACCTGGCCAACCGGGGCGGGGTGCAATCGGTTGTCGCCAATCTGCCCGGTACAGTCGTCGACGGCGCCGGGAGTCTCCATGT
Source organism: uncultured Ignavibacteriales bacterium (assembly GCA_964526635.1). Lineage (GTDB taxonomy): Bacteria > Zixibacteria > MSB-5A5 > GN15 > JAAZOE01 > CAZGLR01. The sequence goes on from CAZGLR010000165.1 coordinate 682, forward strand.
CAGAGGCGGTCGGCAGGGCACCGTTTCTTATTATTATGATGGTTTCTCGGTTCAGGATCCCTTTTCCGGTGATCAGGGTATCCGCATCGTCCCCGATGCGCTTGAGGAATTGTCGCTGATTTCCGGCGGCATCTCGCCTGAATATGGAGAAGCCATGGCCGGTGTCGTCAACGCTATCACCCGTGAAGGCGGTACCGAGTTTGCCGGACGGTTCAAAATCTATGAGGGCGCCACTCACAAATATGATGTGAATTCAGGTGAATACGGCGACCTGTCGCTGCATGATACCCGCGCCCTGCTGTTTGATCTCTCGGGCCCGATTACGACTATCGGTACCCGGCCGGCAACCTTCTTTTCCAGCTTCGAAATTGGCCAAAGCGACCGTTTCCTCCCACACAGCGGCTATGAAAACTTCACCGGAAGCGGCAAGCTGGTCATGTTCCCGGCCAATCCGCTGAAAATCACGGTCAACGGCTCCTACTATTTCTATGACCGCCAGATTTATCAGCACGCCGATGTCAACGGCCGGTCCTATGACTTCAATCTTGACGGCGGACTTAAGGGCGAGACTGAATCGTATCTGTTCGGTGTGAAGGCCAACTATACCAAATCCAGCAGCACCGTATATACACTCCAGTTAAACCGTTTCCGCACCAAGACCAAAGTCGCTCCGGAAGTCCACTTTGACAAGTACTGGACCGAATGGCCCGGCTATTCGGTTGATGAAAACGGTGTTTACAATGGCTCGATACAGGATTCGAATTATCAGGCCGCTGAAGAATACTTCTATATCGGCTATACCGCCGGCGATGATTATTGGCCCTATTACCTGAATAAATTCGCTGCTTACACCGGAGGTAAATTCTCGGTTCTGTCACAGGTCGACAAGTTTAATCAACTCCGCATCGGCGGTGAACTTCGCCGCCAGGAACTGTGGTGGGATAATCGTCAGTTCTACAACGCCCAACCCTATGGCGAAACCTATTCGGCATTTCCCTGGTATGGTTCAGCGTATCTGCTGGATAAAATCGAGGTCAGCGACCTGGTCGTGAACCTTGGTTTGCGCTTCGATTATATGTACACCAATATGGAGTACTGGAACGATCCCATCAAGAAAGACCAACGCATCAACTCCAAGCCGAAAACGCAACTGTCGCCGCGTCTGGGTATTTCCCATCCGGTCAGCGAGCATTCGGTGTTGCACTTCAACTATGGTTATCTCTTCCAGCCGCCCCGTCCTGATCTGATGTACACCAATCTCGAGGGTAATCAGAATACAGGATATCCATTGTTCGGAAATCCGGATCTGGAAGCCGAACAGACGATCTATTATGAACTCGGCTGGTCCCAGTTGATCAACAATTCGATCCGTCTCAGTGCCACGACCTATTATCGTGACATCAAGAACATGGTCGGCGCCAAGGAGATCGTAGACGACCGCAGCAATGTCTACACTATCTTCACCAATGCAGACTATGGTTCGGTGAAGGGATTCGACTTTTCGGTTGCCGGCGTCAATCAGCGCTTCTTCAACTGGACGGTCAATTACTCCTTTATGCTGGCCAACGGCAATGCCTCCGATCCCTTTGAATATTACTATCGCTATTACACCGTTGCGGAAGATGACCGCGAACCTGTTCCGACCAGCGAATATCCGCTGGCCTATGATCAGCGTCATAAAATCACGGCTGTGGCCGATTTCCGCGTTCCCAAAGGCGAGCAGATTTCGGTGCTCGGTGTCCCGATGCCGGATGCCTGGGGCGTCAATATGTTGATGCGCTACAGTACCGGGTTGCCGTTTACCCGCCGTAACGACAAGGGCATTGTTGGGGAAATCAACGGCGAACGGATGCCGCATACTCTCCGCTTCGACGCCCGCTTCAACAAGGATTTCTTCCTTTCGGCCACCGGCGGCTTCCTGTCGTTTTTCATCGAGGTTGAAAACCTGCTGGATCGCCGCAATGTCGTCGGAGTTTACTCGAACACCGGGCTGCCGGATGACGACGGTATCGATTACACCAACTATGCCGCCGATGATTACGATGAACGGCAGCAGGTCTACAGATTATATGAAAAAGATCCGGCTCACTACGATTCGCCGCGCGAAGTCCGTGTCGGATTGGAATACAACTTCTAGTCAAAGCACGAAAGGATAAGGCACATGAAATACGCAATTCGCATGATGACCGGACTGATGACGGTAGTAGCCATGTGCTGTCTACTGGCCGGTACGGCCATGCCGGCGGCGAAATCGCCGCAGTTGCCCGATCCGGCAGTGCGCGACCAGGTACTGCATGACCGCGGCAACATCGGTATGACTGTCCAGAACTACGGTCTCATCGGGGGGTTCAGCTGGGCCGGAATGCCCTCGGGTCGCTGGCCGTCGAATTCCGAACACGATTATCTGGCCGAAATGCGCTTCTGGATCGGCGGGATCGATACCAGCGGCACCGCTCGCGTCGCCAACACCGCCGATGATTTCAACCCGCTGCCCAACTGGGCGGCCGCCGAATATCCCACCGATATTCTGCTCTCGACCGATACCACTTCCTATCCCTATGATCCAAGCGATACCATCGGTCTCGGTTTCGGTTTTCCGGCCTATGGCTGGCAGATTTACAATCCCGAAACCGGCGTGTGGGAATACAATCAGGTGTTTCGTTCGCTCTCGGCCAGCTATTCGCCCGGCGGACCGGTTGCCGTCCAGGAATCGATCTGTCGCTATGGCGATGATGCCACCGGCCTGCCGGCCATGGGCATCGAAGTTACCCAGACGGTGCGGCAGTGGAACTATTCCTACAATAGAAACTTGATGTTCTTCACTATCCAGATCACAAATGCCTCTGCCATGGATTACACCGATTTCGCCTTTGGCCTTTATTGCGACTTTGATATTGGTGGCACTGATCCGGCAACCGGTGAAAACGGCCGCCTCGGTGATCTGGTTGCTTACGACACCGATCTCGATCTGGCCTGGACTTATGATCAGGATAACTATGATCCGGGTTGGGGCTATGATGTTCAGGCCGGTATGATGGGCACTGTCATTCTCAGTTCTCCCGGCGATGTTGGCATGACATCATTTAATACCGATCAGTGGGAAAATCTCCCGACTACGGATAATGCCCGCTACGCCATGATTTCCAACACTAACTTCGACTCGTCGCTGCCGCCCACCGACCAGTTTTATGTCCAGGGTGTCGCCGGATTCGATTTACCGGCCGGAGAAACTGTCCAGATAGATTTTGCCCTGGTTGCCGCCTATACCGAAGACGGGCTGGCCGATCAGGCGCAGCTGGCCAAAGATCTCTTTGCCGCCAATTATATCGCGGCCAGACCCCCGGACCCATCGGCCAATATCCGGGTAACCGAGGGTGACCACAGCGTGACCATTTACTGGGATACTACCTCGGAAGCCTCGATTGATCCGATTACCGAGACGCAGGATTTCCGCGGATATCGCATTTATCGCTCGGATAATCTCGGGGGGACCTGGGGAAATCTGGTGGTCAACGATGATCAATCGCGCGGTCCCGGTTATGTTCCCCGGGCCGAATTCGAACTCGACGGCCTCGGCCGCGTGGGCCATACCTTCCGAGATACCGGGCTGGTCAACGGTCTTGAATACTGGTATGCCATTGCCGCGTACGACAGCGGATCGGTTGAACTGGATCTTGAAGAGCTTGAAAACGATTACCTCTCGGGTCGACCCGGGGGGGCCTCCAATATCATCCGGGCCATTCCCCGCGATGATGCCATCGAGTACATCTCGCCGGAACAATCGATCGCATATGACTACACCGGTACGCTGACGCACATCGAAGCCTTCGATGGACTGGTCAGTGTCATCGTGGTCGATGAAAATCAACTGACCGGCGATGATTATCGGATCGCCTTCAGTGACGATTGTGTCGGTCCGACCTGGAGTCTGATCAACCTCATGCTGAACGATACGATCCTGACCGCACAGGATGTCTACGACGAGGAATATTTCAGTTACCCGGTTGTCGAGGGCCTGCAGGTAGTAGTCAATGATGGCAGCCGCAGCGCTCCCTCACACATGGAGCAAACCGGCTTTGCCATGCCGGGTGTCGCCAGCCTGGATTATGATGCGGTGGAATTTGCCGACGTCTATGGCTGCAATGCCAACTTCCGCAGCGACTATGAAATCCGCTTCACCGAAACGGGTTCCACGGCTTACGAGTACTTCAATGCCTGGTTCTATCTGGCCGAAGTGCCGATCACAGTACCGTTTGAAGTATGGAACACCACTACCAATACCCAGGTCGCCTGCTTTGTCGTCGACTGGTATAACGATGGCGAATGGACACTGGCTGATGAGGATTACATTGTCATCGCGGCGGCCGATTACAACGATGGCGTCTCGCCATTGCCGACCCTGCCGCATTCCATGACCTGGCTGGTGGCCTTGTTTGCAACTTCGACACCGGCCACCGGTGATATTCTCTCACTGGATGCCGCCGCCGTCGTGACCGGCGAAGATTCCTTTGAATTCTCGACCAGTAAAACCAGTTCGGCTCAGGCCGAAGCCAACATGGAAAATATCCATGTGGTCCCCAATCCTTACCTGGCCAATGCCCGCTGGGAACAGGACAAGGGTGACCGTAAACTGCAGTTTGTGGATCTTCCCGGCAAATGCACTATTCGTATTTATACCCTGGCCGGTGAACTGATCCGGACGATAGAACACACCGACGGCACCGGGGCCACCAACTGGAATATGACCTCAGAATCCGGTCGCGGGATTGCCTCCGGCGTGTACCTGTACCATGTAGACAGTGAATACGGAAATAAAATCGGCAAGTTTGCCGTCATTAAATAATCCGGGAGAAGATGACAATGAAGCAAGTAACGATTCTTATTCTGGCTGCCCTGCTCGTCGCCGCTGTTCCGGCGACGGCTGCCGACTTCACCAAGACGGGGTCGGTCGGAGCCCAGTTTTTAAAGATCGGTGTCGGCTCCCGGTATCAGGGGATGGGTGAGGCGGCGACGGCGGTCGTCGATGATGCCTACAGTCTCTTCTGGAACCCGGCCGGCCTGGCCCATATCGAGGGCACCAGCCTGTCGTTTACCAATGTCAACTGGATCGACGATATCTCGCTCAACTACGTTGCAGTCGGGACCCGCATCGAGGATTTCGGTGTTATCGGTTTTTCGGCAACGGTGCTGTCTATGGGCGATATGGAAGTGA
>CAZGLR010000166.1:0-5804 GCA_964526635.1 uncultured Ignavibacteriales bacterium
CCTCTGAAGAGGCGCGCCACAAGGGCATGAAACAAAACCTATAAAACATTGACCCCTCGTTGCGGCGCAACAATTTGTGATGCAGCCAGTTGTGGCGCGACAAGTTGTCGTGCTCCCAGTTGTGGTACTCCCAGTTGTCATGCAGCCAGTTGTGGCGCTCCCATTTATGGGTGCGCTATGTGCGGGGGTTTACGGTTAATGGATGCTGCCGATTAACGGGTGCTGCCGCGCCTCTGAAGAGGCGCGCCACAAGGGGACTCTATTACCTTGCCGTCAGTCGGCCTTAACTCATGGGGAATCGACCCGCCTTAAAAATTCATCCCGGCCGAGATTCGAAACGTCTCATCAAGCTCATCATGATGTAAATACGCCAGGTCGATCACAAACTGACTGATCACCGCACCCAGGCCGGCCGTGAAACGGCCCTGATCATAGCCGAGCCGTCCAAACGCCACCTCGCGGTAGGCGATTTCCATCCCGGCCTGAAAATCAGCGGAGATATCGCCCTCCCATAATTCAGCAGCGAACTTGCGGCCCTCGAAACGAATAATACTGTTGGCCGAGACCAGAATAGATACATTCGGCTGTGCCCAGCGATACGATATTCCCGGTTTTATCGCCGGTGATATGGTCTCGGTATTGTCATTGGAATAGGAAATAAATGATGTCGTAATATCGGTCACCACCAGCGCGGCAGTGATTATAGTATCGACTTTATAAATGACTCCGGCATCGAGACCCAGCCCCCAGCCGGTTTCGGTGGAGATATCGCGATACATGACTTTGGCGGTGACGCCATAGGAGATGTCGGCATTGTACTTTCCGGCCAGCGATGCCCCGAACTGGGCATCGAAATGGCTCTCTTCGCGGATGACATAGGGCCATTGGGAGTTTTCATCGAAGCCGGTGATTTTGATTCCGCCGCCGCCGAGGTAGTAGGCATAGAAACCATAGCTGGTCAGGCCGGTGCCGCGTCCGGTATTGGCGGCATAGCCGAGGAAATCATGATTAAGCAGCGAGCCGAAGGTTTCGGCATGCATCAATTGGATCTGGCTGCCCTGAGGCCAGGCCAGACCGGCCGGATTCCAGTAGCCGGAGGTGCCGTCATACGGCCCGGCAATAACCGCGCCGCCCATACCGAGCGCACGGGCGCCAACGCCGAGTGAAAACGGTTCACCGGCGTACTTTTCGGCGGCCGCAGGGGCAACCAGCAGCAGTACGCCAAAAGTCAATATCAGAAAACGTCCGGCCATATGCATACCATTATAAGGACGATACTATCCGCTGACCATAAAAATATAAAAATGGCGACAGGAAATCAATCCCGTCGCCATCGAGCTTTACTACATATGTCAGAAGGCGATCACTTAGTTGTCATCGGCCTTGATCAGCCTGGCTTCAGCCTTGGCGCCATCGGTCTTGCCAGCGCAAGCAGCCTTTTCGGCAGCAGTACAAGTGGCAGCGCAGGCAGCCTTCTGGGCAGCCGTGCAACCGGAGGCCGAGGCCTTGTCTGCGCACACCTTGCCGTCAGCGCCGGCAACAGTGGCCGGGTAGCCGGCCTTCACGACAACCGCGGACAGGGCCGAGGCGTCGATCTTTTCGGCATTGTAGGCCACAGTGGCAGTGTTATCTTCGAGGCTGACTTTGACATCGTTTACACCATCAACCTTGGCCAATGTCTTGCTGATATGCGAGACACAACCATTGCAGGTCATGTTGGAAACGTTGAGGACGACAGTCTTGTCGCCATCGGTGGCCTTGGCCAAACTGGCTGTTTCAGCCTTGTCGCCGCAGGAGCTGGCAGTCTTGGCAGCTTTGCTGCCACAACCCGGACCGGCAACGGCCGCGCCTGCAATCAAGAAAAAGGCGGCCATGGTAATTACGAAAATCGAGAAGGTATTACGTTTCACTACATCCTCCTAACAGGGTCATCAAGTGGTGTGTTTGGTTGCTTTGCATAAGTTCGGTTGACGCGGGGTAACACCAACCATTTTTGTCTTGTTTACTTAACCCCTTCAACATCTTCGGCCGCAAATAGTTCCGTCAATCATGGATAATTTGTCTCCACAATAATACGGCTCCTTGTGCGGATATAAAAGCTATTATCCGGCAACAACTTATTCTACGATTTGGCGATGGAGAAGCAGGTAAATAATTGTTCGCGCTGGCAACTTAGAAGAAATTGGCTTGAAACCGAAGAAGCAAAACCGTAGATTGGCCCAATGAATTCTCACGAAATCCGCACTGTTCTGGTTACCGGGGCCAATGGATTCATCGGGAGCCGTTTGTGCCGTCTGTTGGAGGCCAGCGACTACCTTGTGCGTATCCTGTGCCGGGAGACTTCCGATCTCAGCCAGCTGAAAGATATCTCGGTGGACAAACGACACGGCGATATCACCCGACCCGATACGTTGCCACAGGCGGTCATGGGTGTTGATTATGTGATCCATCTGGCCGGTATGGTCAAAGCCAATAAAAGGGAAGACTTTTATCGCGTCAATGAAACCGGGACGACCAACCTGCTCAATGCAATAAAAAACCATAATCCGGATATCAAGAAATTCGTTCAGGTATCATCGGTGGCCGCGGCCGGGCCGGCCAGAGAGCGGCCGCGCCGCGAAAGCGATCCCCCTAATCCCATCACGACCTATGGCCATTCCAAGCTTTGTGGCGAGGAAGCGATGGCGCCCTTTACCGACCTGATCCCGATCACGACAATCCGTCCTCCGGCTGTCTATGGTCCCGGCGATAAAGCCACGTTACCGTTGTTTCAAATGACTCGCAAAGGGTTTAAACCATATCTGGGCGGCGGTCGCAACAAGGTCCAGATGGTTTATGTCGATGATCTCGTGGCGGCGATTAAACTGGCGATGGAATCCGATGCCGCTACCGGCGAGGCTTTTTTTATCGCCGATGAAAGGGCATGGTCAATTCGTGAAATGCTTGATATGATGGGCCGATTGCAGGGCAAAAACGGCGGCGGGATCAGTATACCCAAATTCATGCTGCGGGGTATCGCTTTGATTAACGAGGGTGCCGCCAAAATCACCAGAAAGCTGCCGTTGTTTTCTTTCGAAAAAGTCCGCGAACTCACTGAAGACTGGGCGCTGGATGTATCGAAGGCCAGAGATGTCCTTGGCTTTACGACCCGAACCGATTTCGAAACCGGTGCTCGCCATACGATCGAGTGGTATCTCCGGGAGGGGTGGTTGAAATGATCAGCTTTCGCCTTTTGCTGGCCTGCCTGTTCTGGGCCGGACTCGGTCTGTTTATCGTTGAGTTGATTTTGCATATACTTGAAAAGCAACTCGGCTTGCTGCGGCGTATTCCGAGTGATTTGCTGGAGGAACCGGGAGCCGGATTGTTTGTCTCGAAATTCGTGATGCAGTTTGCCTTCCTGGTGACGTTCCCGGCGGTGGCCTATAGCTGGTTTTATGTCCTGGTGCCATTTTCGGGTATTCGCGCCGGCATGGCGCTGGCTTTGGTGCTGTTTTTGATGGGGATTATTCCGTTTACCGTGACCCTGCTGATGCGCATCAGATTCCCGGTTTCATACACCCTGTTTCAACTGGCCGGGCAATTGATCAAATTGATGGTTGTCTATGGCATCATCTCCTACCTGTACGTGCTGTAGAAAGGACAGACATCATGGCATCGTTATCATCGGTGCGACGGTATTTTCCGCATACCAAAAAGCACTTGTACTTCAATGTTGCCTCTTCCGGTCCGTTGCCTCAACCGGCCTACCGGATTCAGGATGCGCATTATCAGGCGGCGCGCGATGCTGTTTTGGGTAGTCAGCCGGAACTCTTCGAGACTCTCGATCGACTTCGAGCCAACGCCGCCAAACTTTTCGGCGCCCGCCGGGATGAAGTCGGTTTTGGTTTCAATACAACATTCGGCCTCAACATCGCGGCCTTCGGGCTGCCATTGAAACGCGGCGATGAGGTCATTTTATCCGATGTGGAATTTCCGGCCAATGTGTATCCGTGGCTGGCCCTGCGTGATCGCGGGGTGAAGATCAAATTTGTCGGGGCTATCGATGGCTTCTTCAATTTCAACCGTCTGGCCGACGCTATCACCAAAAAGACCAAAGTCGTGGCGTTGTCATTTGTCCAGTATCACAATGGTTTCAAAATCGATGTCGCAGCCATCGGCAAACTATGCCGCGACTATGGGATTGTTTTTGTGCTTGATTGCATGCAGGGCGCCGGCTGCGAACCGATGAACCTGCGCACATGGAATGTCGATATCGCCTCAGCCGGGGGACAGAAATGGCTACTGGGCGCGCAGGGATCGGGCCTCTACTATATTTCCGAAAGCGCCCAGAAGATATTGAAGGCACCATGGTGCAGTTGGCTGAGTATAGACTGGCAATGCAACTGGAGCGAGCTCAACGATTTCTCGCGGGAATTATATCCCGGCGCTCAGAAATATGAACTGGGTTCCTATCCGGCCGGACTGGTTCATTCGCTGGACTGGTCGCTTAATTTCCTGATCTCGAACGGTATTAAAAACATCCAGGAGCATAATCACAACCTGATCGATATGTTGATTGAGTATCTGCTCAGCGAGCCATATTATCGCATCACCAGTTCGCTGACACCAAAGCACCGTTCTTCCATACTTAGCTTTACTACCGACTATGACGACATTGCCAGTGTGTATCGACGGATGGCGGATAAGGGCATCACAGCATCGCTGCGCGAGGGTGCTGTCCGGGTATCTATTCATCTCTATAACAATAAAGCCGACCTTCGTACGCTGATAAAAATATTACAGCAGATAGCACGATCTCATCAGGGGTAAACGGGGACAAATTAAATGCTTCTGGGTGAAACTGCGGCAGTGGGAACCGCATTTTGCTGGGCCGGCGGAACGCTTCTCTTTGCGCTGTCCGGCCGTTTGATCGGTTCCTACAATGTTAATAAACTGCGTATCCCGATTGCAGCGATATTTCTGATTATAATCTTGATGGTCCGCTTCGGGACCCTCTTCCCCACCGGATTGAATAATCATGCGCTGCTGTATTTGTCGCTGTCCGGGATTGTCGGGCTGACGATCGGCGATTCCTTCTATTTCCGCGCCCTGGTAATTCTCGGACCACGGCAGGGTGCGCTGATGATGTCGCTGGTGCCGGTGATGACTGCCCTCTTTGCGTTTATCTCCCTCGGAGAAGAACTCTCCCTGTTTGCTATCACCGGGATAATCGTCACTACCGCCGGTGTCGCCTGGGTGACCACCGATAAAAAGGAAATCATGATCCCCAGCCGCGAGGGCTCCAAAATCGTCGGTGTAATCTGCGGCATTCTCGGCGCGGCCGGTCAGGCGTATGGTATGGTTCTCGCCAAAGAAGGCATGGCCGGATCAATGGAAGCGATGTCGGCGACGCTGGTACGGATGCTGGCGGCGACTGTTTCGATATGGGTACTGGCGGTCTTTCGAGGTGAAATCAAATCGACCCTGGCTCAACTGAAGAATATGAGGGCGCTGGCGGCGGTCAATGGCGCGGCATTTCTTGGGCCGACGATCGGCGTCTGGCTTTCACTGGTCGCGATTAAATATACGCAGGCGGGGATTGCCGCGACGATCATGTCGACATTTCCGATTCTGGTGATACCGCAGGCGATGGTTTTCTATGGCGAGAAACCGACGATTCGATCTATTCTCGGTTCGATTATCGCTATTGCCGGGGTGGCGATGTTGTTTTTGCATTAGTAGTATCGAGGGAGATGGTTGGTGCCCGGTACCGCACCCGGCAGGGTGCGGAATAGAGATTAAAGACAACATAGCTCAATAAATAG
>CAZGLR010000167.1:0-5804 GCA_964526635.1 uncultured Ignavibacteriales bacterium
ATTGTCACCCTCAATCTCGGGCAGCACCCAGCTACCGGTAGTATCCCGGCGAAGATGTATCCTCGGACCCTGCAGCGTGAGATTATGTATATTCCAGTTGCCACGCAAAAAATCTGAAAATTCATATTTCATTCTAAGGCGCGGCAAAAAAGCTAACGTCATGGTATCGGCGGCATCGCGATATTTGACCGTAACGTCATTAAGCTGCAAATCATAGAACAGTGAACCCTCGATATCACCGATCGAAACATCAAGATTATACCTGGCGGATAGTTGCGATGCGAAGAAGCTGTTTGCCTATTTTTCGAGCAATCCCGACTGATACACCACAATCACGATGATAACAATAAACGTCAGGATTCCAAAGCATCCGATGGCGGGAATTTTGAATCGCTTGCGCATCAGGCCGTACCGTTTTCCTTCAGGATCCTGAGAGCCTTCAGACGATTGCGCCGCGGACAAAAATAGCGGCACATTTCGATCACATCGGCCAAAACCGCGGGAGTGGCGCCGCAGTTAAGCGCTCCCCGTATATGAGCAAGAAGCTGATTATCATAGCCGCTCACGGTCAGGGTAGCCACCACGCACATTTCCCGGCGTTCGAATGATAACCCCGGCCGCGACAGCACCTGGCCGTAACCATCATTAATCATCCAGGTTAAAATTTGCGGGGAGAAGGAATTGACATAGACGACCAGGCGCTCAAACAGGCGGCCATATACTTTGCGAATCTTATGCAATCCGCTTCGATGCCATGATGTCACCTGGCGGGAGGTGTAGGCAGTCGGCAGGCGATGGCGCGACCGAGGCCGGGAAATATACTCGGCCAAAAGTCGTGATGCCTCGATCATGGCCGGAAAACCGAGAAACAAGTGAATCTGGTACACAGTTTCCTGGAGCTGAAGGGGGCTTACGCCCCGATCAAGGGACCGTTGTATGATCGCGCGCTGGTCATTGTCGGACCGTGCGGCAATCGCACCCGAAAGCAGCGGCAGATACAACTCAGCCCATCCATGGTGACGTCCGAAGCTGTTTTCAAGACGTTGAAATTCTTTGTCGGTCAATGCGTCGGCCATGCTGAGTAAGCTATGCGCGTGGCAACAGCATGGCAAGTGAAACTTTATTGACCATCGTTGACCTGATGGAGAAGTCGTTCCAATTGGCGCTGCATGCGAGCCATCTCGCTGCGCAGGTGATCTATCTGACGGCGCAGTTCGGCAGTACGGCGACCCGACGACGTCGCTGTCGCCGTGGCTTCACGAGACCCGGCCAGTCGATATCCATCGGGAAGCTGGCCCAGACGCACCGGCAACGAGAAACGATCAACCCCGCGTAAACAGCCGAGAACAACGACACTGTCGGCACCGCTGCGGGCAATACGGCGTTGTAACTGACGGTCAGTGGTCACCCCGGAACCATCGATAGAAACGATTATATCACCCATTTGCAGTCCCGCCCGCGCCCCAGGTGAATTTGCCTCAACCGACGCAACGACAACACCCTCCCCGCTGACCTGACCTTCGGGCGACACCAACTCGATCGCCAGCGTCCGAACCCCCAGATAACCCGATTCGAAGTCACCGTGGGTCAACACCCGGTTTGCCGCCGCGAACACTGTCGCCGCCGGCAGCACCAGAATCCCCCCCGCGTAGCCGCCCAGTGCCTGCTCAGTATTGATGCTGCCGGAACTGATCAGTCCGATCATGCGGCCGCTCAGGTCAAACACACCTCCGCCCAAAAGCCCCGGTACAGCCGAACCGGACATGAGATACATACCATCGGACCTGCGCCCGGCAACAATACCCAGCGTCGGATACCCATCCTGCCCGAAGGCATGACCATAAGCCAGCGCCATTCGTCCTACCGGCGGCGGGATAATCGAGGGCTCGATATAGGGAAGCTGAATGGAATCGGGAAGGCGCAGCACCACCAGGTTATACCTGCGATCCGAGCCAACCCGGGTAACCGATACCGGTATGTCGGCGATATGGACCCGAAATGATTCATACTCATCAATATCATCGAGAATTGTAATGATATGACCGAGCGAGTCAATAACCACGCCACTGCCAACCGACGAATTAATCGCCGGACTGGTCCGTATCGTATTTCCGGGATACACCGGCATTTTCTGAGCCGGAGTCCGGGCTTCGACTGTGACAACCGCCGGGGCAACGACTGTCAGCATTCGGCTCAGATGTGCATCCAGCGACACTGCAACCGTCGTATCAGCGCTGTAGGCGACCGATGATGATATCGAAAAAAAAGCCGCCATCACAATCACGATGGCGGCTTGAATTTTATCCCGAACGGACATCAATAGACACCGCTCCCGTTTCCGGTCGTTCCGGCACCGGGGACCAGCAGGTAATTCTTGATTACCGGGCGAACGTGCAGCGCCGCGCTACCCGGTTGTATTGTTGACGACGATGCCAGAATAGAATGAGAACCATTGAGAAATTGTTCGGCCGTGTTGGAACGAAGCTGCCGTGAATACCCACGCCAGCGATTATACTGCTCGACCATCCGTTCAACTGTCTTCCGCTCGTTAAGCAGCGGATTGTCGACCGGCTGGACAGTCAGATACCGCTGATCGAGACCGGATGATGCATTTGTCTCGGTTAACACAAACGGCGCCGACGAGGGGCCGAAAATCGTATCGGAATAATTGAACCCAATTACAGTAACCAACAACAACATGGCGGTCGCAGCCACCGTCGCCAGGCGCATCGTCCCGAAACGGGGAATCGCTCCCGGCAAATAAGCTTTGGTCTTTTTATCAGCCAGCTCCTGCCGACTGATTCGCTGGAGCAGCCGTGTATTGAAATCATCCGATGTTTCCAATCTCGGCAACTCTTCTACCAGCGAAGATACCGACCTGACAACCATTTCTTCACGACGACAGGAGGGACATGACTCTAAATGTGTGCGGACTTTATCAGTTAACGAGTCAGTCAGTTCTCCCTTAGAATAGGTTGACAGGAAGGAGCGCACCTTTCGACAACGCATTCCGTTCCTCCAATCTCGGTTTCAACTTGTCTCGCAAAATAGAACGCGCCCGATTAACCCGGGACTTGACCGTCCCCAAAGGCACCGAGAGTATTCGGGCGATTTCTTCATACGGCATCTCTTCAATATCCCGGAGCAGAAACGCCGTTTTGTATTTCGACGGTAATTCAGTTATTGCATTTTGTATAGCCGGCCCGAGATTCGACGGTATCTTGGGATCGACCGACGTCTCGACCTCTTTGTTCTGCAGGTCAAAGATGTCAAAAAATTTGTATTTTTTCCGCTTTCGCAATTCGTTACGGGCCAGGTTCAACGCAATTGTATACAGCCAGGTGGAAAAACAATGCTTGAAATCAAACGATTCACGGTGTGTATATGCCCGCATGAATGTTTCCTGAACAATATCCTCGGCCTCTTCCTCGCTGGAAAGCATCCGGCCGATGACGTTCATAAGACGATCACGATAACGGTCGACCAGCGTATTGAAGGCCACCATGTCGCCGCCTTTGACCTTTCGAAACAGGTCGTGATCGATTTGTTTGGCTGTCTCTTTTTCCATAATAAATCCGTGTTAAAAGTAGTACACTTCAGGCTTTCCGAAGTTCCCAAAATAAATTACTTTCGGAGCCCACGGTCAGTTGTACTACAGATCAAGACGGTCTTTCTTCCCGTTTTATGGAACCGATTCTCACGGCACTACCCGAATCGCGATCTAAGCTTTTGTAATACAAGTGCTTATAATACTCACCGGTTATCCGCCCGGCGATACCAAATGCCACGGATACCCGCTGAAATATAGGGCAAAACCGAACAAAATCAAGATCATAAGTCCTTTGACCATAGTTCGGTACACCGATCCCAGGTCAGCCTTGAAATGCTCGGAGGATAAAATAAGACAAAAATGAGTCGGTGAAATAATCATCCCGAAATAGCCGCATAAATAGGCAAAGAAAATATTCGAGGCATTGATTTCAGGCAAATACAAAAATCCCGCCAGGATAGGGAAACTCAGACCTACAAATGCCGCCACCATACCGGTCAGCAAGCCGCTGAGAAATGACACCAGGAAAATTACGGTAAACGGCGGAATCCCCAGACGTTCCACCTCGCCGGGAATACTTCCGACCGCCCCCGACAATTCGAGCAAATCCTTGAACACCAATATCCCGAACACCATGAAAAACAACCGCAAAGTGATATGCTCCCGCATTACCGGAATGACCTCACGCCAGCTGCCTTTATGAGTCAGTATCGTGGCCACCACCGCAATGCCCAGCGCCATCACGATATCCATGCCGGCAAACAGGGCCAGCACGACGGCCAGAAAAAACGGCCAGATAGCGCCGATAATCCCTATCACCGCCTTGATGCCGTTGCTTTTCGACGGTGTCTTTTCAATCTTCCGCAGGAAAAACAGATACCCCAGAAACGCCATAACCAGCGACATCGGCAGCCCCATTGCGGCGAAATCCTGAATCGGCAGCCCGGTGATACCCGCCCCCAGAAGAATGCCCGGATACAACGGCCAGAAGAACTCCATGACATGACGGTACCAGTAGTTGGTAGCGGCCATAAATTGCGGGGGTTTATTATCGCTTTGAAGGACTTCCTCGACCAGCGGCGCCGATAAAAGCGCTCCGGCCGGCATCGGCATCATCCCGATCGCCGCCGGCAGCACCGCCACCGCCGTCCGCTTTCCCCCGGCCAAATTTTGAGCGGCAATGGTTAACGCCTTCAAATATCCGATACGTCGCAGTAACTGCCCTAGAAACGTCACGATCACGATCGCCCCGAACAGCTGCCAGAATCCGGCTGATATCAATGTCCCGCCAACGCCCTGCACGACAGCTGCGACGGAAAAACCAAACAGCAGCGGCAAAAGCACGCCGGCGCCGAGAAGAAGATATCCGACAAATATCTTGCGGCGAATGCCAAAGATTATCAAAGCAAGAACAAAAAGCAGTTTCGCGATCGTCATCGCGTGAACATACCTGACGCACCCGGGGGCTGTCAATCGAATTGACTGAATGGTCTTGACTTATCTTTCGGGCCATAGTAATCTGCCTTTCGATGAATTCACCGGTAACAACGATATCGCAGCCGTTTTCGATTCATCCGATTAACGCCCAAAACGGTGCGGGCTTGATTATTCTGGAATCGACTCTCACTGTCAATGGCCTCGGCCGGACGTCATTTCTCTGCCGCAATCCGGTACTGACTATACGAGGTGATCTCAATCGTGCCGCTATTCATCATAAATCCAATCACCTCGTCATCCCCTGCCGCGGTCCCCGCGAACTCATTCAGATTGTTGAACGGTTCTCGAAGGAGCTCGACGGCGACATCTTTGCCGCCGGTTTTATCGGCTACGAATTCGCCTGCCGCACCGTTGGTGCCGGAACCGTCCACATGAGCGATCTGCCCGCCTTTGTTTTTAACCTGTATCGTTCGGTAGCCATTTACAATCATCGCACCGGCGAGTATACGGCCACCGATTCGTCATGGGATGATTACAGCGATATCATATCCGGCGGCATCGCTCCCGGGCGATCGGTTAAAAACGATTCAGGTACGGTCGGATTCATCCCGGGCCTGAACCGCCGCGCATACCTCAGCGCGATCAATAGGATCAAGCATCACATTCATGAGGGTGATATTTATCAGGCCAATTTGACCAATCGGTTTACGGCAGAATCAAAGCGCGGTGGCTACGAATGCTACCTGCGGTTGAAAGAACTGAATCCGGCGCCCTATTCGGCATATATGAATTTTGGCGATTTCGAGATCATCTCGTC
>CAZGLR010000168.1:0-5780 GCA_964526635.1 uncultured Ignavibacteriales bacterium
GGCGGAATGATGCCGGTATCATCGATCTTGATCTTCTCCGGAAATTTAATGCGCGGATATTTACCCAGGTCACGAGGATCGGTGATGTACCCGGTGATGGCTGCGGCCACACAGGTTTCGGGACTGGCCAGATACACCTGGGCGTCTTTGGTGCCCGAACGGCCGGGAAAGTTACGGTTGAAAGAACGCACCGACACGCCTCCCGATGGCGGCGACTGGCCCATGCCGATACACGGTCCGCAGGCGGATTCAATGATCCGGGCGCCCGAGGCAATGATATCGGCCAGTGAACCATTGTCGGCAATCGCTTCGAACACCTGCTTCGAACCGGGCGTGATAGTGCAGGAGACATCCTCGTTGACTTTGCGCTTTTTGAGGAGCGCAGCGGTGATCATGAGATCCGACAACGATGAATTGGTGCAACTGCCGATACACACCTGATCGATTTTGACTTTCTTGATCGAACGCACTTTCACGACATTATCGGGCGAATGCGGTTTGGCGATCAGCGGTTCCAGTTTATTCAGGTCGATCTTGATTGTCTTGGCGTATCTGGCGTCCTCATCGGCTTCCAGCGGCGTCCAGTTTTTCGCACGTTTCTGGAGCTGGAGAAATTCTTTAGTGTTTTTGTCAGAAGGAAAAACCGAGGTTGTCGCCCCGAGTTCGGCGCCCATGTTGGTGATCGTCGATCGCTGCGGCACCGACAGGTCTTTCACCCCGGGGCCGCCGTACTCGATGATGCGTCCGAGGCCGCCCTTGACCGACAGGACCCGCAGCACTTCGAGGATAATATCTTTGGCCGTGACAAACGGCTGCAGTTTCCCGGTCAGATGAATCTTGACCACCTCCGGCATTTTGAGATAAAAGGCTCCACCGCCCATGGCGACAGCCACGTCGAGGCCGCCGGCACCCATGGCCAGCATGCCGATCCCGCCGTTGGTCGGTGTATGGGAATCGGATCCAAGCAGAGTTTTACCCGGCACCCCGAACCGTTCCAGATGCACCTGATGACAAATACCATTGCCCGGCCGTGAAAAATAAATGCCGTATTTGGCGGCCACAGTCTGCAGATAGCGGTGATCATCGGCGTTTTCATAGCCGGTTTGCAGCATGTTGTGATCGATATAGCTGACTGAAAGGTCGGTCTTGACCTGTTTGAGCCCGAGTGCTTCGAACTGCAGATACGACATCGTTCCGGTGGCGTCCTGCGTCAGTGTCTGGTCTATTTTGATGGCAATATCCTCACCCGGGACCATCTGTCCTTCGACAAGATGAGCTGAGATAATTTTTTCCGCGAGATTCATTCCCATGCCGACGACTCCTTACAAGCGTGAACGTATAATACCAAAATCTTTGCCAGATAAAAAAATACCTAATTCACCGTAAGTCAACCGATTAATACTCATCACCGACTCCCCGGGTCGTTTTAAACATTTCAATTCCGATCCGTCCGATCGGGTTTCGGCAAGATAAGGCTTGACATCCCTGTCGGTAACACTGTTTATTATTATAAGGTCACTCTTAGCCGATGTGAGAGGTGACACAATCTGTATTCTAAGCCAGCAAATTGAATATGGGACTGTGTTGAACGGGATATCATGCGGGGATTTAAGTGTGCGCTGTCCCGACTCAGAATAGTCTTGACAGAACCCGCCTCCCGCATTAGTTTGTGGGGTGCCCCGGGCAAGTAACAGGCGGGGTATCTCCAAGGCGGCTAATGCCCTGCATGATCGGGGCTATCTGGAAGCTTGTTTCCGGATACGGAGATAAGTGGGGAAGAAAGACAGTGCACAGTTCTGGATTCGGGGAAGGATTCAGTGCCGGTCACTTGCAAGACCATACAGGCCGGGTGGTAAGACCCGGTCGGAATACTGATGGGGAAGGGTGGAACGCCAAATGGTTGACCACCCAAAATCCTCTCCGCAGAAAACCAAGCAATTTTGCCCAAGCGGGAGGGGTAAGCCGTGGAGATTAGCGAAATTAGAATCACTCTTCGGAATGAAGAGAAGCTCAAAGGGTTCGCCAATGTAACGTTCGATAACTCATTTGTTGTTCGCGGGCTGAAGATCATTGCGGGTAACTCGGGCTATTTCGTTTCCATGCCAAGCCGGAAACGTCCCGATGGCACGCATCAGGATATTTGCCATCCGATCAACAATGAAATGAGAAAAATGATCGAAGACAGAGTTCTGGCGAGCTATGAAGATGAATTGAAGGCTGCAACCACAGCCAAAGAAGCATCGTAACGCCACCTGTGGCGGAACCGGCTGGAGCAGTGACACATGCGACACATCCGACTTCACAGCCGGACGGTGAATCGAGAAGAAGAATACGACGAGCATAGATTTATACCTGTCTTTTATCTCTCTATGAGGTAAGGCAGGTTTTTTATCTGTATTGAGGCATTCGGGCCTATGTTGAACAGTAAACGCGTCAGGGTAATCTGTGGTACCGCCAATCAGCCGCTGGGCCGAGCGATCGCCCGTAAATTGAATGTGCCGTTGTGCGACACGGAAATTCGCCGTTTTTCCGACGGCGAGCTTTTCGCCCAGATCAACGAAAACATTCGGGGTGCGCACGTCTTTATCATCCAGTCCACCAGTCCCCCTGCTGATCATCTGCTGGAATTACTCATGCTCATTGAAGCCTCGCGGCGGGCCTCGGCCGCCAATATTACTGCGGTCATTCCCTACTATGGCTATGCCCGGGCCGATCGCAAGGAAATGCCGCGTGTCTGTATTACGGCCAAGCTGATAGCCGATCTGCTCGTGACCGCCGGCGCTGACCGGGTCATCACCATGGATCTCCATGCCGCCCAGATTCAGGGCTTTTTCACTATCCCGGTGGACCACCTCTATTCGGCAATTCTCTTCAACGATTACCTCGGCAATATCCCGACCGGGAAACTGGTCGTGGTCAGCCCCGATGTCGGATCAATCAAGCTGGCCCGATCGTTCGCCAAGGTCATGAACTGCAGCCTGGCCATTATTGACAAACGGCGCCCGGCTCAGAATGAGGCCGAAGTGCTCAATATCATCGGTGATGTCGAAGGCAATGATATCATCATCCGCGATGATATGATCGATACCGCCGGGACCCTGTCGGAAGCGGCTAAAGCACTAAAGGCCAATGGCGCGGGAAAGATTTATGCCTGCGCGGCCCACGGTGTCCTGTCGGGAAACGCTGTCGAACGCATCGAAAACTCTCCCATAGAAAAACTGATTATTTCCGATTCCATCGACAACAGTCATCGGGAATTATCCGATAAATTCGTTATATTAAGTTGTGCCGACCTCTTTGCCGAAGCGATCGACCGCATCGAATCCGATGCCTCGGTCTCGATCATGTTTCGCGAGTCGCAACGGTAAAGAAAGAAAACACGTATTTCGGAGGTGACGATAGATGAAAGAACTCAACCTGACAGTGGATAAACGGGACGCGACCGGAACCGGACCAAATCGCCGCCTGCGCAGCCAGGGAATTATACCCGCTGTTGTCTATGGAGCCGATATCGATCCGATACCGATTTCTGTCGACTACAACACCCTCTTCCATGCGATGCAGGGACGGTCGCTGTCGACCATTATCAACCTTGATATCAACGGCAACGAGCAGAAAGTGCTGATCACCGATCTGCAAAAAGATCCTGTCACGGGTAATCTGATGCATATCGATTTCTACAAGATCGCCATGAACAAACCGATCGAACTGACTATCCCGATCAAAGTCACCGGTACCGCCATCGGCGTGACCAATTACGGCGGTATTCTCCAGATGATCCGCCGCGAAATTGAAATCCGTGTGCTGCCGGCCGACATTCCCGATAACTTCGAGGTCGATGTAACCGATTTAAACGTCGGTGAGTCGATTCATGTCGGTGATATCAAGACGGAGGGTTTCGAAATTATAACCGACCCGAACCGGACGATTATTACGGTCGTCCCGCCGACAGTCATGAAAACCACTACCACGACTGAAGAAGAAGGTGCGGAAGCCGAGGGCGAAGAAGCTGCTGAGGCTAAAGCCGGTGAGGATGACGAAGAAAAGAAGGAAAAAGAATAAGTCTGACTGTTTTCTTTCAGACAGCGATTTTAAAAAAGCCCCGGATTGCCGGGGTTTTTTTTTGGCCTGAAGTTAGTCTTGCCACGCCTTGATTTCTCCTGTGAACTTGTGTTACTTAGTATCGTACAACCTGTGAATGCGCAATTTAAAAATCAGCACAAGATACATGGGAGGAAATACACATGCCGAAATTCGCTGTTATACTTTCCGGATGCGGAGTCAACGATGGCTCCGAGATTCATGAAGCGGTTGTCACGCTGCTGTCGCTTGCCCGCAATGGCGCCGACTATGACTGTTTCGCCCCCAACAAACCGCAAATGCACGTGATCGACCATGTTGCCGGCCAACCCAACGAGGGTGAAGCGCGCAACTGCATGGTTGAATCGGCCCGCATCTCACGGGGCGAGATCAAAGACCTGGCTGAGTACAAGGCCGCCGAATACGACGGTCTCATTCTGCCCGGTGGCTTTGGCGCCGCCAAAAACCTGTGCACGTACGCCACTCAGGGCGCCGGGTGCACGGTCGATGAACACGTCAAGAAAGCCGTTCTCGATACGCACAAGGCCGGCAAAACAATCGGTGCTATGTGTATCGCCCCGGCTGCGGTGGCCAAGGCATTTGAGGGGTCGGGCATAACTGTCACCATGACTATTGGTAACGACGCCACCACGGCGGCCGATCTCGAAAAAATGGGCGCCAAACATAAAAACAGCCCGGTCGATACCGCCATCGTCGATGAAGACAACAAAATCGTCTCGGCCCCGGCCTATATGCTGGCCGGCAACATCGCCGAAGCCGCCGCCGGCATCGAAGACCTGGTCGCGAAAGTGGTCAAACTGGCCAAGCTGCAGACAGCGTAGTTTTCGACCCGAATCTTACATATATTTCAAATAGCTTTGATTCAGTAAAGCACACCGTTCAAGCGGTGTGCTATGCTATAGGCTATATATGCTGCTGAGCAACTTTATACGGATGAGTGGAAATACTCCTGTGTAACCCATCGCATTCGGTGCTTAAATCCTCCGCTTGACTGCTGCCATCAAATGTCATACGTTATTATACGGAAATAAACTGTTATTGTATAATATTGCCGGTAGTCTTTATCCGGTATCGAAAGGAGTTTTTATGGTTGATGCACCAGTCGGCTGTGCCAAACCAACCGGTACAGTCATCGGCGAAAAACCATCTGCCAAAAAGCAGGAAACTCAGACCTCAAACACTGGAGATATACCCATGGTCACCGCGCGCGTCGGCGGCAAAGCCCCGGATTTCGAGGCGCCCGCCTATCAAAACGGCAAATTCTCGACAGTCAAATTATCTGAATATCTCGGGAAATGGGTTTTGCTGTGCTTCTATCCCGGCGATTTCACCTTCGTCTGACCAACCGAACTGTCGGCGGTCGCCGGCAAGTTTGACGAGCTCAAGAAGCTCGATGTACAAATCCTCTCGGTTTCGACCGACAGCACCTTCGTCCACAAAGTCTGGGAAGAAGAAGAACTCAACAAGATGACCAAAAATGGTATCCCGTGGCCGATGGTCGCCGATGGCGCCGGGAATCTCGGCCGGGTCTATGGCGTCTATGATGAAGCCAACGGCGTCAATATCCGGGGCCGTTTTTTGATCGATCCCGATGGCGTCATTCAGGCGATGGAAGTGATGACCCCGCCGGTGGGCCGCAAGATCGCGGGTTCGGCAACGGCACCTCGTAAGTCGCTTAC
>CAZGLR010000169.1:0-5719 GCA_964526635.1 uncultured Ignavibacteriales bacterium
CCGGCGGGGCGACGTCGCCGAATGATTTCCAGCCGATTCTCAATGATATCCTGATTATCAATGGCGCCGGGGCGGCTAATCAGACGCTTTTTGCGGCCGGACTGCAATCTCTTATCCTTGATGCCGTATCGATTCAGCACACGATTCCGATTAACGTTGCACCGGGGAATCTGGCTGATATCGAGTTGATTATTCCCGAAACGCAGTTTGTGGGGCAGGCGTGGTTCGCCGAAGCGGGTGAATTGGGAATTGAGCCGCAGGCACGGGCGTTTGATCCCTATGGCAATCTCAAGACCGATGCCGATATGCTGGGGATAGATTTTGAGTTAAATGTCGATAGTGGTGTGATCAGGCCGTCGGTTGTCCCATCGACAGACTTTGACAGCGGTATCGCGATTCTGGATAGCTATCGGTTCGACGGCAAGCCGGGCTTGCGGACGGTAGTGCTGGATGGTACGTTGCCGGCTCTTGAAACGTCGGTGGAGGTGTCTTTTAATGGGTTGAACATCACCCTTGCTGATGACTCGCAAATTCCTACGGTTATACCATCGAGTTGGATATCTCGATTAAAAGGGACTATTCGCAATCCCGGCAATATTTCACCGGAGGAAGTCGAACTATCAGTAAGTTTCAACGATAGTACTGATATTTTTGCCGGTGATCTTGATTTGGATGGGTGTTTGCCCCTTCCCGGCGATCCATCCGGTTGTATGTTTGTCGGAGAAGCGACGGCACCCGGAAGTGGAAGTTATACGGCTGCGATCACTTCCTCGGCACTGTATGGTATTCCATATAATACTTTAGCCAATACTCAGTTAACATCCCCTATAGAAGTCTTGCCGTTCGATGATTTTGCCATCACCCTTGGCGAACTTATCGATACAGCAGTTGTCGCAGGTGTGCAATTCAAGTTGTTTGAGACTGAGATAATGGTCTCGAATGAAAACGCGTATGATCTGCCCGGTACGGATGTTGAATTCGATATCCTTTTAGTACAGGGCGGCGACACATTGAGCCGAGGCGCAGGCGGTAACGGCGTTTACCAGTGGGGTTCTATTGAGACTTTTGCGATTTGGTATGGCTTCCCGCATCTCGACATCGGCCAGTATGAAGTAGTTGTAAAAAGCCGTTTTACTTATAGAGAAGGCGGCCGTTCGTTAGTTTTCTATGAGAAGGTAACACCAACAGGTCAAACTGTTGAAATCATTCCTGCTGCCGAGTTCTCAGTTGATCCATCCAG
The DNA here is from genome assembly GCA_964526635.1 of uncultured Ignavibacteriales bacterium. Taxonomy (GTDB): domain Bacteria; phylum Zixibacteria; class MSB-5A5; order GN15; family JAAZOE01; genus CAZGLR01. The sequence continues at coordinate 1,241 of CAZGLR010000169.1, forward strand.
TTTAATGCCTGATTCGGTAGCGGCCTCGAGTGCCCGCGAGTTTACTTTCACGTTGGACCATACCAATATCGTCCCGGTAATACTCGATGGCGCGGCATCATCTCTCAGTCTTTCAGCCAATGGCGTGACCAGCAGCGCTAACCTGAAGCCGTCGTCGATTTCACTGACTGGTTCGCAAACAGTCATCACTACCGAACCGATTATCATATCGCCGGAGTGGATAGACCGGCAACTGAGTGCGACGGTTCATCTGGTCGGGGATGAGTCCGGACTACGGGACATCGACACGACTTTGACATTCGTTCCGGCGATAAAGATTTCGACTGAAGCGGCAGTGCAGATTATAACATTGGTAATCGATGCGCCGAATGTACCCTATGTTTCCGGTGGGCAGGAGTTCGAGGTTATCGGGAAAGTCCGCAATCTGACCGATACGGCGCTGACGATTCCGATTACAGCAGTTCTTACCTCTGATGGCGGCAGTTTGCCGTCGGGTGATCTGACCGCGACGATACCATCCGGGCTTGGCGCGGGTGATACCGCCGAAGTCAGCTTCACCGTAGTGGCCGACAGTGGCGACAATGTCGTCGAGACGTTTACCCTGAGTATTGAACCGGTTACCGGGCTGGTGATATCGCCGGCGCTCGATGATGAAACTTACATCGTGATAACGGGGACGCCCTCGGCTGATCTGGAAATCGATCCGGAGATTATAAATAATCCAGCCGCGGTCCCGACGATTGATTTTGGTGAAGAATTCCAAATACATATACGTTTTGAAAACTACAACGATCTCAATTTGATCGGTGGTTCGCTGGCGTTGAACTATCCCGGCGAGGGCAATTTCGGTGTCGATTTCCCGGTGGTGAAACAACTGGGGCCGCTGGTAGTATTCACTTTGACCGCGCCAAACAAAACGATCGATGGGTTCTTCACTATCGAATGGCTCGAGATTCCGATCGATGCCAATACCGGCCTGCCGGCAGTGACACCGGGTGACCCGATCAGTATGCCGTTTATTCTGCGTGAGTCGATTACCGAAGTGGTGGTGGATGTCGTCCCGATCGATGAAAAGCGCCCGCTGAAGCGGGGAGATGCCGGCCCGGTGCTGGAACTAATAGTCTCAAATGCCACCAATGATTTACGCAATACCGTGACGATTTCGTCGCTGCGCATAGACCTGGCCGATCGCGATGGTCTGCCGTTGAATGCCGGCGAAATAATCGATCTGAATGAAACCAATTTTTATCTCAATGATCAGCCGGTGGCTGATCCCGGTTTTGCCAATGGCGGGTTGAAATTTTTCTTCCCGGATCTTTTGATTTATCCGGGGCAGCAAATCGTACTGGAGTTGCGTTTGCAGCCGAAATCATCGGTTGCTGCCGAGTTCTTCACGCTTGATATAGCCGGTGAGCAGATCATGGCCGAGATCGTCAGCGGCCCCCGCGAGGGACAACCCGCACCGGTGCTGGGGATTCGCAATCAGGAACTCGATGTAACTGTGCGCGAGGCGATTATCGCGGCAAGTCTTGAAGAGTCGTTTAAAAATTATCCAAACCCGTTTAATCCCCTGCGCGAACCAACCGAGATTCGCTATACGCTGGATGCCGATGCCGATGTCGATGTCCGTATTTTCACCGCGACCGGTGAACTGGTGCGTGAATATCATTTCACTGCCGGTCAAAACGGCGGCAGCGGGGCGGATATAAATATCGTCACATGGGACGGCACTAACGGCAATGGTGACCGGGTCCTCAATGGTGTCTACATCGCGCTGATCGAAACCTCGACGGGCCAATCGGCTCGCTTGAAGATGGCGGTGGTGAAATGATGCGCCGCCTGATGTACATATTCGCCTGTCTGCTGATAGTGATGCCGTCGCTGATTATGGCGGCCGACGACGATGGCGGCACCGAATCGATTTTCAATCTCGGGGCCGGCGCGCGGGCTATGGGTATGGGCAATGCCTTTACAGCCTGGGCATCCGATGCCACGGCTATTTATTACAATCCGGCCGGATTGTCATTGCTCCCGGCCCAGCAGGTGACGTTCCTGCATACGACATTGTTTGAGAGTACGATATACGATTATCTGGCCTATGTCTATCCGCATCTTGATTTTGGCGGATTAGGTGTAGGAGTTATGCGTATCGGCACCGATGATATCGGGCGCCGTGATTACCTCACCGATGTGGGTGGCGATGATTTGGCCAGCTTTACGGCCTCGCAGATGCAGTTGATGCTGGCCTATGGCCGTTCGTTTGGCCGTCATATCCAGGCGGGCGTTGGTTTCAAAGTCTTGAATCAGTCAGTCGATAATTTGTCGGCCTATGGCTACGGTATCGATCTGGGCGCCCAGGTTATGATTCTCCGAAATCTGCGAGCCGGGGTGTTTCTGCAGGATATCGTCGGTCCGCGCCTGACGCTGGTGGATGCCCGTGAGCGGACGCCATTTACGCTCAAATCCGGTATGGCCTACTCGTTCGACTTAAAAGACTCACCGATTTCCGGCACGATCGCGCTGGACGTTGACAAGCCGGAGAACCGTTCGGCCAAAATTCGCGGCGGGCTGGAGTTGCGCCATGAGGCCGGGATAGCGATTCGCGGCGGGTATGACCGTGATAATATCGCACTGGGTGTCGGGCTGGAGTATGATCGGGTGCGATTTGATTATGCGATAAAATTCGTTGATTATCTGACCGACAGTCATCGTTTTTCGCTGTCGTTTGATTTTGGCCGCACCCAGGAAGAGATTCGTGCCGGGCGCGAGGCACAGCGTGAGGCCGTTGACGAGCAGATGATTGAGGAGCGGCGTGAAAGGCAATTGCGGGCGGCGCTTGAAGATGCTGACCGGTACTACGAAAAGGGTCAGCTTGATTCGGCGCTGGCGACGTATTATCGGGCGGAGGCGTTTACGGAAGATGTCGAAGCGATTGAGGCTCGGATTGCCGAAATCAGGCGGCGTATGGCTGAGACAGGAACCGGGTTGGAGCCGATAATCATTGTCGATAGTGTACTGGTACAGCAGGGTCAGAATTACGAGCAGCAGGCGCAGCAATTATACAAGGCCGGTGCGCTGGCAGCTGCGCGGGATATGGTGCTGATTGCCCGACAATACCAGGGCGCGACAGCCTCACTCGATTCGCTTGAAGCTCGTATCGAGACGGCCATCACCCGGCGCATCGAAGAAAATCTCCAGAAGGCCGATAACGCGATGTTCCTCAAAGATTTTGTAACGGCCTATGACAGCTATAACACCGTACTTCGTCTTGACAGCGACAATCGTCTGGCCGACCGGGGAGCCAAACAGGCGGCGAAACGACTGAATCTTGCCCAGCATCTCAATCTTGCGCTGGACTATTTCAATCAGGAGAAGTATATTTCGGCCCAGAGAGAGTTTAACCGGGTACTGGAATTCGATCCGGAGAATCAGACGGCGCAGGAATATTTGCGGCGTATTGATGAGCAGTTACGGACCTCCACCACGCTGGAAGACCTCCAGAAGGATGACCGCATCTGGCGTCAGTATCTCAGTGGTCTTGAAGCATTCCGGCTGGGCCAGTACGAAACCGCGATTCAATATTGGGAAGAGGTTCTGGAAGCGTATCCCAACAACCAGAATACGATAGAAAACATCGAGCAGGCGAGGTTGCGCCTGCAGCGCAAACAATAGCCGCCGCTCGAGTACACGCCGCATTTTTATATATCAATATTACCAGGGAAGGTGTCGACGGTTATATCAGGGCCGGGCGGGATTGCCGGGAGTCGGTAATCCGGGCTCGGGTCGGGAAAATTTATGTTTCGACGACCGATTAGAGAGACAATAGCAGCATTTCCAGCCGATGAAAGCCAGTTGGTCGGATTGCGTAAAACGGTCGAAGAGATTTGTCGTCAAACCGATCTGAATCCCCGCGAAATTAACAACATCATTTTGGCCGTGGAAGAGGGCGCGACCAATATTATCCGGCATGCCTACATGCTCGGGCGGGGTGAAATACGGCTCAAGGTCGAGATATTCAAGCACTCGATTGTGATTTCGCTGTTCGACACTGGTAAATCGTTTCAGCCCCCCGAAAAGAACAAACTTGATCTCAAGCAGATGAGTCAGACCGGGCGTAAGGGTGGCCTCGGGTTTTACCTGATTAAAAAAATCATGGATCGGGTCGAGTATTTCTCGCTGGAGGGCGAGAATGAACTGCGGATGACCAAATACCTTTCCCCCAAGGCGGCGAAGGAGTTTCAGTGGAGCGGCGGATTATCCCTGCGGGTCAAGTTTTCGGCGTGGACACTTCTTATCATCCTGATTCTGGTTGCAGGCGCTTATTATATCATCGATACCCGATCGAGGGAGTATATCCATGATCGCCTGGAAAAGACAGTGACCGCTTTGTGCAAGACGGTTGCTTCCCAGGCCTACGGGTATATGCCCAGGTCTTCATAATACCCCCGGCTGAAGCCCACCAGGATCTCATCGCCCCAA
>CAZGLR010000170.1:0-5695 GCA_964526635.1 uncultured Ignavibacteriales bacterium
GCACGTTGACCTGACGAGCCAAAAGAATGTGCTCGCGCGTCTGAGGCATGGGACCGTCGTCGGCGCTGACCACCAGAATCGAGCCGTCCGCGTCGAATGCTCCCACCGCTGTTATCGACACGAGCGACATCAGGACATAAGTGATGACTGTTGGCGAAAACCCAAGCGCGGCGGCCAGTCCGGGATCAAAAGAAGCCAGCTTTAACTCTTTGAAGAAAAGCAGGATAAACACCAGATTAATCACCAGGATGCCGCCCATCACCCACAAAGCCCTGGGGCCGAGATCAGTGCCGGCAATTTCGAATCTGCTAAATGGCGCAAAGGCCAACTCTCCGAGCAATACCGAATCGGTGTCAAGGTGCACATCCCCCGCAAATTGCGCGATTAGAATTACGCCAATACTAAACAGGGCCGGAAATACCAGCCCGATAGCGGCATCTTCCTTGACCAGGCGGGTTTTGTTCAGCAATTCGGATAAAACGACCGTGAGCACACCCGTAATCGCTGCCGCCGCGACCAGAAATGGCGAACTGAGATCATGAGTCAGGAAGAAGCCAAGGACAATTCCCAGCAGGATAGCATGACTGATAGCGTCACTCATCATGACCATCCTGCGCAAAATCAGGAACACGCCGGGCAATGCACAGGCCACAGCGACGACCATCGCAATCAACTGTATTTCAATCTGCGGCTGGCTCATTGTTTTTCGTTCTCGATCTCGGCTGAAATCTCCCGGGCGCGACGCAGACCAGCGGGTGTCAATCCCCAGCGGTTTTCCGGATGGCGGGCTACCATACCGCGCGTCTCCAGCACTTCCAGGCTGGGTTGTACGCTGACATCAGAAGCGCTCATAGCGTCGATCGCGGCCATATCATGGGCATGGCCGAAATTATCGTGCTGCTGGGCCAGGTAATACATATCCTGCAGGACAACATCGATACGCAGCCGCCGTCGATTACGCGCCTGCCGAAGCCATTTCCAGATCAAACCACGGTTGGGGGCAAGGAAGATTGAAATTACAACCAGCGAACTGATACTCAATACAATTGTCGGTCCCGTTGGCAGACTATTGCCGGTGCTGGATATCAATGCCCCGCAAATGCCCGATATAGCGCCGAATACAGCCGCGATGATGACCATTGTGCCCATTTTATCTGTCCACTGACGAGCTGCGGCGGCTGGAGCTACAATCATGGCACTCATCAACACGACACCGACTGTCTGCAGGCCAAGGACAATCGCGATAACCAGCAAAGCTGTCAGCACAAAATCAAGCAAAGACATCGGCAGGCCCAGACTGCGACCGTATTCGGGATCGAAACTGAGCACTTTGAACTGATTCCAGAAAATTGCCACGCAGACCAGGACCAACGCGGTTAAAACCCCCATAGTGATGACATCACGCTGCAGCAGCGCCGCCGCCTGCCCGAACAGGAAGGTATCGAGGCCGGCCTTGGCCGCCCCCGGTTGCCGCTGAACATAGGTTAAAAGCACCAACCCCAGGCCGAAAAAGACCGAAAGAACCAGGGCCAGGGCGCTGTCGTATTTGATGCGGGTCATTGTCACGATGCCGCGGATAACCAAGGTCCCGACCCATCCGGCCACGGCCGCGCCAAGCACCAGCACCAATGGCGCCTTGGACGCAGTCAGCATAAAGGCCACGACTATCCCCGGCAGGGCGGCATGAGACATGGCATCGCCGAGAAGCGATTGTTTGCGCAGGACCGCATACGATCCCAGGGCGCCGCTGACTGTTCCCAGAATTGCCGACCCCAGCGCGACTGTCCGCAGGGTGTAATCGGTAAAGAGTTGTCCCAGCAGATCAATCAACGGCATCGCGGGATTTTCCATTGCCAGTTTTTTCCGGATTCAAAAAACCGATGCGGCCGCCATAGGCCAACCGCAGATTGTCCTCGGTAAAGACATCGTCGACCGGCCCCGAGGCGATGCGGCGTACGTTCAGCAACGTTACCCAATCAAAGAATTCCGGCACCGTCTGCAGATCATGATGCACCACCACGACTGTCTTGCCGGCCTGTCGCAATTCCCGTAAAAGCTGGATAATTGCCCGTTCGGTGGTGGCGTCGACGCCCTGAAACGGCTCATCCATGAAGTACGCATTGGCATCCTGCACCAGCGCCCGGGCCAAAAAAGTCCGCTGCTGCTGACCACCGGAAAGCTGACTGATCTGACGGTCGGCGTAGGCTGCCATGCCGACCTTGTCGAGCGCATCGAGTGCCATCTCACGGTCTTTTTTCCCGGGCCGTTTGATCCAGCCGAGCATGCCATAGCGGCCCATCAGCACCACGTCGAGTACAGTCGTCGGAAAATCCCAATCAACGGTACCGCGCTGCGGGACATAAGCAACCAGGTGACGCTGTTCCGGATAGGGCTTGCCGTATATTAATACCTTACCGGCCGCCGGCGTTATAAGACCCAGCGTCGCTTTGATTAAGGTTGTTTTGCCGGCGCCATTGGGTCCGACAATCGCCATCAGAATCCCCCGGGGAACGACCAGATCAATATCCCAGAGCACCGGTTTGTCGCGATAGGCGACAGTCATATCCTCGACTTCAATAGCCGGTATGTCGGATGCATGCGTTTCTGTCATGTTTACTGTGTTCCCTCAGCGATCAGGGCGCTGACAATAGTATTTATATTATGCCGTACCATACCAGTATACGTACCTTCTGGCGTACCCGTGCTCCCCATCGCATCGGAAAACAACTCGCCGCCAATGATAACCTCGAAACCCTGGTCGCGCACCGCCGCCTGCACCGCCTCGATATTCTTGACCGGCACCGATGATTCAATGAACATGGCCGGGATTTTCCGCTCAACAATAAATCCGGCCAGGTCCTGAACATCACCGGTCCCGGCTTCACTGGACGTGGAGATTCCCTGCAGACCGCGAACCTCGAAGCCATAGGCCCTGCCAAAATAATTGAAAGCATCGTGGGCTGTAATCAATACCCGCTGATCTTCCGGGATTTTTGCCGCCTGATCAATCACATATTGATGCAAATTTTCAAGTTCCTGAGAATACACGGCCATATTGGAATCAAAGGCTTCCGCATGTTCTTCGGCATAATCGACCAATGTGCGATGAACCACCTCTGCCGCATTCATCCAGAGCGAGACGTCAAACCAGACATGGGGATCATGCGCATCGACATAATCCTCTGACGTCAGCAGTTTGGATGCATCGATTTCACCGGCCACGGCAACTGTTGTTTTGCGTTTATTCATCTGCTCAATAACTTCACCCATCGCGCCTTCGAGATGCAGACCGTTGTAAAAGATTATGTCGGCCCCGGCCATCCGCGTGACATCCCGTTCGCTGGCCTTATACAGGTGCGGATCAACGCCGGGTCCCATCAGTATCGTTACGTCAACATGATCGCCACCGATATTTTTAGCCAGATCACCGATCATTCCGGTCGTGGCGACAATGTTGATCTTGCCGTCTTGCGATGATGATTCTTCCTGCGATGCACAGCCTGTCATGAGCAGGCAACACCAGGCAATACCAATAGCACACCATAATCGAACCTGTAGCATTCAATGCTCCTTTTCTGCATTCAATAGCGGCGATCGGGTTATTTGTCGGCTTCGGCAAATACTATCGCCTGAAAGGAAAATATACGTACCCCGGGCTGCAGATACGTGTCCGGGGCAAGTCCCGCCTTACGACACGTCTGGCGAAGAAATTCCTCCCGCGTCCAACCGTATTCAGACGCCACCTGCGGTAACAGCAGCCCGCGGCGGCCGCCAAATGATATCATGAGACCATCGCGGCCAACCTCGATATTCTCCAGATTATCTACGCGTTGCAACGGTGTCAGAACCGAAACTTCTATTTCGATTTGATCGAGTTCGCTGTAATCAACCGGCGGGAACCGGGGATCGTGAAGGGCGGCCTCAATGGCGCATTGAGATATTGTCTCGACCAATGGTGTGACTGCCTGAGTAAAACCAATGCAGCCGCGCAGCGACTGATGCTTGTTGAGCGTTACAAAGGCTGCCCCCGGCTGTTGCAGATGATCAGGCACATCAAATGTCGCGCGGGTACTGTCGCGGAGAAAAAGCTCAAGTGTCTGGCGCGCGACTTTAAGCAGTAGTTTTTTGTCGTTGTCGGAGATATACGATGCCTTGCTGCCGGGTCCGGCCGTGTTTTCGTAAAGGACCGCTGCAACATATCCAACCACCTGACTGTTTTCGCCGGATGTTTCGCCCGAATGGCCGTAGCGAAGAATCGTGGCGGCATTAGCTCCCCGTTCAATAGCCGCCTGCATGACGGCTGTGACCGCCGCCCCGCCGCAGGCTTCTACTTTGCCGGATGTTATATAGTTTATCAATGCCCCGGGATCGAGTGCCTCGATACAGGAGATGCCGAGTGAATCCATCGGCCAGCCCTGGCGGGCCGAACGGTAATGCTGCCAGTCGCTGGAGGCAATCAAAATGGTCGAGTCACCATCGGGCAAATCACTCAAGGCCTGAGCTACTCCTTTGATTATCATCGCATCGGGACGGCCCAGTGTAATCGGGCAGATATCGGCATGCGGCAGAACAGTTTGCAAATACGGCAACTGGACTTCCAGCGAATGTTCCTGCAGGTGCGCTTCGGGCGTCATCTCAAAATAACGCTGATTCAGCAAATGCTGACAAAGCTGATCATCACAATCAATCGTACCCAATGGTGTCCGCCAGGTGACGCCGGGGCCATAGACCGATGCCTTGCGGAGCGGGTATTTATGCGACGGCCCCAGCAGGACCGCCGTTGTAAACGCCTTATCTTCAAGCAGGGCATAGGCATGAGCGGCGATTGCTCCGGAATAAATCAGCCCGGCATGGGGAACGATAATTGCCTTTATCTTACCCTGAATCTGCGGCAGACTGTCGACAGCGTCGAGATGCGCCCGGACCATATCTCGAAGTTCATCCGGATCAGAGGGATAAAACAACCCGGATACCGCCGGCTCCCGGATAATCCCGGAATCGGCCATGATCCCGGCCGCCAGCAGCAGACATAATACCAGGCCCGTCAGCACTTGAATTTTCCGCATTATCACTCCTGACCAACGATATCGGCCGATTCGGCTATGGTCAAGCCAAAAAGGTTTGACACATACACTGAGGTACGTACTATAATACATATATGAGCCAGGTCGCGATCATTAAAATTGCCGATACTGACAATCCCCGACTGACTGCCGCTGATTATCGGACATTACTGGAAACGGGATTTGATATTTTATCCACCAATTCGGCCGCAACTATGGTCACTTCAATGTTTTCAGGAGCCGTTTCCGCCTTTAAATCCAATTGTGTCACGCGATATTTTCCAACGCAGCCAAAGATGGTGCAGGCGCTAATTGAGATTATTATCGACGCCACCGGCAACAGCGAAAATGATTTCATTGTCTGGGACCGGACCAATCGCGAAGTTAAGGCGGCCGGATATGAATTGAATGCGTCATCATTCGGCGTTCGTCACATGGGTACTGATACCAACGGCGTCGATTACTATCCCGAGTTTTACAGTTCCGGCCTGGTCAACTCGCTGGTGAGCCGTATTCTTACCGATCTGGCCGATGTCAGTGTCAATGTTCCGGTGCTCAAGGACCATTCCCTGGCCGGGATCGCGGTGGCGCTGAAAAACCATTATGGATCAATCAATAATCCAAATAAGTAC
>CAZGLR010000171.1:0-5614 GCA_964526635.1 uncultured Ignavibacteriales bacterium
GAATATCCCCGGTACCGGCCGTACAAACTGTGACAGTTGCGGACTCATGAGTTTCCGGGCCGTCGAGTCCGGGGCGCGGCATATAGATCATGCGGGCTTCAGTAAAATACTGACACTCCGGGAACTGGTCGGCGACAGTCCGGGCGGCACCGGCATCGATTCGACTGATTAATAAATCGGTGCGATGGTCATGGATCGATCGGGCAATCGCCAGAATTTGTTCGATCGTTTTGCCGGGTGCGAAAATGACTTCGGGTTGACCGCGTCGAAGTTGACGGTGATGGTCGATGCGGGCGAATTGAAGGTCTTCAAAGCTGAAATGTTTCAGGCGACCCAGAGCGTCATCGATTGACAGATCGCCGCTGGCAACCTGTGTGAGAATGTCCTTAAGATGGTTCGGCTGCATGGCGGATGTCCGTATTGGTGTGGCTTCGGTACCGGTTGAGAATATCTTCCAGTTCAGTCAGGGTACTGATTTTAGTTAGTTTTTTACGCAGTTCAGAAGCTCCCGGCCAGCCTCTGGTGTAGCGCATCTGAATGCCGCGCATTTTCAGCATGGCGCCTTTTTCTTCATAGGTATCAAGAAGAATACGGGCGTGCTCAAGGATAACATCAATCTTTTCATCGATTGTTGGCGGTGGCAGGAGGGCGCCATGATCCAGAAAAGTATTTATTTCCCGGAAAATCCAGGGATTGCCCATAGCCGCGCGGCCGATCATGACCGCATCACAACCGGTTTCGTCGAGCATACGCCGGGCCTCAGCCCCTGAGATTACGTCACCATTACCGATAACAGGGATACTCAGGCTACTTTTCAGCAGGGCTATATCGTTCCAGTCAGCTTTTCCGGAGAAACCTTTGCTTCGGGTTCGGGCATGAAGCGTAACGGCCCGGGCACCGGCATTTTGGGCGATTTCGCCGGCTTTCAGGAAGTTTTTGGTTTCTTCGTCCCAACCTGAACGGAGTTTTATGGTTACGGGTCCATTGAAAGCATCGACTGTCGCCTCGATCAGGGCTTTGGTGAGTCCGAGATCCTTGAGAACAGCCGCGCCGCCGTTTTTGGTCACGACTTTTTTTACCGGACAGCCGAAGTTTAAATCGATGATATCCGGTTTATATTCAGCGACTTGCAGGGTTGCCCGGTGCATGATATCGGGATTGGCGCCAAAAAGCTGAATACCAATCGGGCGCTCGGCCTCGGTAAAGCTGAGCATAGCGTGGGTATTGCCGCTGTTGTAGACAATTCCATTGCTGGAGACCATCTCTGAGTACACCACGGCGGCACCGAAACGGCGGGCGAGGACGCGATAAGCGGGCGTGGAGATGCCGGCCATGGGGGCGCAGAGAGCTTTATGTTCAATGTTTAAGTTTCCGATTTTCATGCCGACAATATAACAGACCCGAAGGCCTTAGGCAATATACAGATAACTCGTTACGAAATCGGGATATATAGAAGCAGTATAGCGCGGAACACAGCATAAAGGAGCTTGCGATGCCCGAAATCATCGTAAAATTCAATGACAAGGTCATTGAGCGCGTCGTCACCGAAAAAAAGCGAATCAGTATTGGCCGTACCGGCGAAAATGATATTGTGCTCGAGAACCGGGGAGTCTCGCGCAAACACGCCCAGATCGAATTCAACGATGAATCGGCTTTATTGATCGATAATGAATCCCTCAACGGCACGTTCATCAACAATCGCCGAGTCACCGAAGAAGTCTTGCGCGATGAAGATATTATCACAATCGGGAAGTATTCCCTGGTTTACAAATCGCAGGTTGAGGTCCCGGTCGGCGCCGGGGAGCTCGATGGCACCATGGTGCTGAAGACCAAGCAGCAGAAGGCGCTGCTGAAAAATGATGTTCGGGAGCGCGAGATTGTCGCGCGTATCGGCGGATCGGTTCTGCTGGGCCTGGAAAATACCGATGTTTCGCAGTACAAGATTGATCGCGATGTTGTCACTTTCGGCAAGGCTAAATTCGTACATATAAAGGTGGGGGGATTTTTCCTTTCGGGCATACAGGCGAAGATTGTCAAGGAGGATAAGACATTCGTCCTGATAAATCTGGGTCGTAAGGGTAAGACCAAGCTCAATGGCGAGATAGTCGAGCGCAGTCAGCTTAAAAATGGCGACATCATTCAGATAGGTAAATCAACGTTCCGTTTTGTAGAAGAAAGGTAGCTCATGCGTCTGGCGTTTTTGTCTGACGTCCATTCGAATCTCGAGGCATTGCAGGCGGTTATCGCTGATATTGAAAAGCGTCAGGTCGCCAAGGTGTTTTTTTTGGGCGATGCGGTAGGATATGGCGTGAACCCGAATGAATGCGTCAAACTGATCAGGAGTACCTGTGAGGTGCGTCTTCTGGGGAATCATGACTATGTCGCGATGGGACTTGAAGACCCGGAGTATTTCAATCATTCCGCCCGTGAATCAATTGCCTGGACGCAAAACAAGCTGAACAAGAAGACCATAAAAATACTGGCCGATTTCGACATGGATTCGGTTTTTCTGGATTATTACATGGTTCATGCAACTCCGTTGGATCCGATGGAGTGGAATTACATTCTAAATGTGTCGGATACGGTCGAGCAGTTCGAAGGTTTTTCACAGACGTTTTGCCTGATTGGGCATTCTCATTTACCGGCTATTTATCGCCGTCAACCTGATGGTAAGATCACACTTATCGAAGAACCGAAATATACCGCCGAGGACAACTGCCGTTACATTATAAATGTCGGGTCGGTCGGTCAGCCTCGCGACGGTAATCCGGCGGCGTGTTATCTCGTTGTGGAAACCGCTGACAATTCCTTTGAATATTGCCGGGTGGGTTATGACATAGAGGCCGTGCAGAAAAAAATGGCCAGGGCGCAGCTTCCGGAAATGCTCATAAACAGACTGGCGGACGGCCGGTAGGAACACGAGGGAATATGCAGAAACAGACCTCGACATATTTGCTCTTTGGCCTGGTAACGGTGCTCATAGTCCTTTTGTACATGGGCAATTTCAGCGGCATGCAGAAATTGCAATGGCGCCTCGACAGCCTGTTGTATTCGTTCCGTGGCGACAAAGGCGCTGTCCATGATATCGTTCTGCTGAATATTGATGATGCGGCTGTTAAGGAATACGGTGAGTGGCCGTGGTCCTATGCTCGTCTGGCTGATCTGGTGGCCGTCTGTAATACCGGTGAAGCCAAAACTGTTTTACTGAATTTTGATCTCTATTCCCGCACTGCCGATGATACTCTCGGCAATACGCGTATTCTGGCCAACCAGGTTTCCTGGGCAAAAAAACTGGTATTGACCTATGACATCGCAACTGCCGACTATGTTCGTGAGCGTATTTCCAAGCCCGAGGATTTATGGCAATACTCGCTGCGGATGTCCAATGATCTGGGAATGCTGCAGCATCGCGACGCCCTCAATATCCGCAAACTGTTCCTGCCTTCAGAACTGATTCATCAATACTCTGATGGCATGGGTTTTGTCTACACGCGCTATGATGATGACCGGAAGATCCGATGGATGCCATTGGCCGGTAATTTTGATGGCTTCTGCTACCCCTCGGCGCCATTGATGACCGCGATGCTTTATCTTGGCGGCACTCCTGAAGAAGTGGTGGTGGATCCGGGGCACAATATCAAGATCGGGGTAAATGAGATTCCGGTCGATGAAACCGCGGCATTGTATATCAATTTCAACAAGCCAAATCAGACATTCAAGGAATACAGTGCACTCGATTTTCTGAACGAGTCGGTCAAACCCGCGGCACTGAAAAACAAGCTCGTGATTATCGGTTACACCGGATCCGATGCAATGGAATACTACAACACGCCGGTATCGGCTCAGCTGTCGCGGTCGGAACTGTTTGCCAATGTCCTTGAAAACATATTACACGAAAACTATATCACCCAGTTCGAGCTGGCCGGCTGGCTGAATGTCTTGTTGATGGTTGTCATCGGTGCCTTTTGCGCCTATGTGATGCCCCGGGTGAGTTTATTCTATCGCATTATTATTCCGGGTGTGCTGCTTTTGGTCGTGGCCAACGTCACGATTATCATGTTCAACTCGTACGGTTATCTGTTCCGCCCGTTGTATCTGTCCGCCCAACTGCTTTTAATTCTGGCCTGTTCACCCTTGTTGAATGAAAGTCGGGGCGGCACCAAACAAAGCAAACTTGAAGCTATGAAACTTTGGTCGTTCGGTAAAAAGGGCGAGGATCCGGCTGAGAAGGCAAGGAAGAGCGCCCCGGGCCAGATGGTCGGCAGTCCGGTCATGACCAATGAATCGAATCCGTCAATTCCATTGACCCAGACCTCTGGCGGCATGCCGGCTGAAACCCAGCAGTATGCCGGTATGGGGCAGGATCAGGGAGGTGTCAGAACAGAAGCGGTCAATCCGTCGGCTTCACAACCGACTCAAATGACGCCATCGCCGGCGCATCCCGTGTCGCAGACACCGGGTTCGGGCGGCATCAATTTGACTCCTCCGTCGGGTACGCCGTTGAATTCAGCGCCGCAACCGACGACACAATCTACTCAGGCACAGCAGCCGCGGGTGCTCGATTCCAATGGTATCCCGGTTGACACGCCGCCGTTGGCGCAATCATCTCCACATTATACCCCGCCCCCGGCCGGTGAATTCGGTTCACAGACACCGGTTCCCGTATCAACACCACCGACCGGAACCGATTCGATCCGTAATCTGGGACGGTACCAGGTGCTCGGTTCACTGGGCCATGGCGCAATGGGAACGGTTCTCAAAGGGGTTGATCCGGCCATTAACCGGCATGTGGCGCTGAAGACAATCCGCCTGGATTTTGTCAGCGACGAAAAGGAAATGTCGGAGCTGCGGGATCGGTTGTTCCGCGAAGCCCAGGCCGCCGGGAAATTGTCTCATCCCAATATCGTGACAATTTACGACGTCGGCTCCGAGGGCTCGCTGCAGTATATCGCAATGGAGTATATCGAGGGCCAGACTCTGGAAGTGCTGATCAAAAAACAGATGCAGTTTTCCTATAAAATCATTGCGCGGATTATTTCGCAGATTTCGCAGGCACTGGATTATGCTCATGATCAGGGCATCGTACATCGTGACATCAAACCGGCCAATGTGATGGTGATGCGGGATTACACGGTCAAGGTGATGGATTTCGGTATTGCCCGGGTGGACACGTCGTCGATGACTAAAACCGGAATTGCGATGGGAACGCCTAACTATATCGCACCGGAACTCCTTCAGGGCAAACCGGTGGATCGCCGAGCCGATATTTATTCGCTGGGTGTGGTCGTGTACGAGCTTTTGACCGGCCGGAGACCATTTAAGGGCGAGAACCTCACCGGATTGATTTACAGTATCGTCAATGACGAGCCGCCGCCGCCGTCGACGATCAACGACAACATCCCCCTGATTTTCGATCACATTTGCGCCAAAGCACTGGCCAAGGATCCGTTGCAGCGCTATCAGCGGGCGCGTGACCTGCGGGCGGCGGTTGCTGATTTCGAGGGATCATTTGTATCGAAATAGGTAAGAGACAAGAAAAGACGCAACCAGAGTGTGGTAAAAGGACGAGCTTATTGCTCGTCCTTTTTTTCTTTTTCGGCATCGATAATTTCTT
>CAZGLR010000172.1:0-5605 GCA_964526635.1 uncultured Ignavibacteriales bacterium
GGATGTTTCTTCATTATTGCCTTGAGGGTCATGGCATCCTCCCCGACAGTTGCATCCGAGACGAGGTGTTTCTGCGCCCATTTTACAGCGTCCACGGCCATCTGCGGTGCCTTCGACGGCAGTCGGTAGTAAACCCACTTGCCGTTCTTTGTGCTCTGAATAAGCCGTGCCTGCTTAAGGATCGACATATGCTTTGATACGGTCGAGGGAGCCAACTGCAAAAGCTCGATTACCTGGCAGACACAAAGTTCGCCGGAGCTTAAAGCCATAAGAACCCGGACCCTGTTTTCATCGCTTAGAGCTTTGGTTATGGAAAGAAAATCTTGCACGTCATCTCCTACAATTCGCCATTCATCGAATTATTATACCACATTATCGACAAAAAGCAACATCTTTTTATCTTATTATCGCGAAGGACCAAAAAGTGTCCGGACCGGGAGCCAAGCCCGGCCCGAGAACTGTATCTTGTTGTGATTCTATTCTTGGTAGAAGCATCAACGCCGGGTGAGTTCATTTGCAGCCAAGTAAGTATCGATTTCGTTGCGAACGTATTCAAAAAATGCCGGCTTATCCCCGACCAGTTCCCATATCTTGTCGAGATTCGCAAATCGAACTTCCCTGCCGTCCTTCATTTCAACAAGCACCAGTGACTGAAAACTGAGATCATAGTCCGTTAGGAAGTGCTCGTTCCAGGATTCGTCGTAGTTAACCACCTGAAATTCAACTTTACCGGAATTGAGTTCATCGGCAAAGAGTGTCGCGACCGCCTCCTTGGAATAATCCTCAAGCGTGTTACAGGTCGGGCAACGCATATTGCCGTGGAAATAGTAGACAATCAGTCGGTCATCCGGCGACTGTTCGGAGGTAACGGCCCCTTTACTATTGCCGGCTTCAGGAGCATCGCTCGATTGTTTCGCGATTAGGATCACGACGCTAATGGCCACAAAAAGCAAAAGTACGGTGGTGATTATGGTTTTAGGTTTCATAAACATGTCCTTAGTTGAATATACTTATCCCGAAGATGTAAATGAGCGTGTAGTATATACCGACGGCGATAAATACCGCACCCGTAATCCGCCGCGCCCACTTCTCGATGACTTTCAGTTTGTTGAACATCACACCGACCATGCGGGTGCTGACGGCGATCACAAACGCGAACAAAATTACCGGCAGGGCTGTCCCCACACCATAAACCGTTGGCATGACAATTGAGGATTTATGTTCCACCGCCAGTGGGATAAGACTGCCAAAGAACAGCGCTGCTGACACCGGACAAAACGACAAGGCAAACAGCAGTCCCAGCAGAGCGGCGCCCCAGATTCCGAAACGCTCCACCTTTCCCTGCATCGATGACCCAATGCCGCCGCCAGGGAAACTGAACGAAATCAAGTCGAGAAGGAACATGCCGACTACAATCAGAATCGGACCGAGAAACTTGTTCATGTTTTTCTGAAGGAACATGGCCAGTTCCGGGATGGAAAGCACACTGGCCACAATAAGGATACCGAGCACAAGGTAGGTCACCATCCGTCCCAGCGTATACAGCAAACCGGCAGCGACGACTTTCCGGGGGCTGTCCACTCGCTGACCGATGAAGCTGATTGCGGCGATATTGGTGGCCAATGGACAAGGCGAAATTGACGTTAGAATTCCCAGCCAGATGGCGGAGCCGACGGCGAATGCATAGGAATCCATTAATTCTCCTTAAGGTAAGCGTTGATCTCGTCTTGTACGTACTTGACAAATTCTTGTTTATTCCTGATGAGCTGCCAGACCCGGGTTAGATTCTTCCATTCAACTTGTTCGCCATCTTCCATGTCGCAGATTACGAGAGACTTGGTGTACAGTTTGTAATCTTTGACGAAATGCTTGTTCTCGGCCTCGTCTATATTGACAGACGCGAATTTGATCGTGCCACTCTCAATTTGTTCGGCAAAACCGTTTTCGATGGCTTCCTTCGAATACGCCTCGATTTTCCTGCAGGACGCGCACCGGTAGGTCGTGCGGAAATAGTAGGCTATTATTTCAGGAGTGGTGATCGTGGTATCGCTATCTTTTGTTTCCGCAATGGCTCTTTCGGCCGAATCAGCAGTTCGTTTTCCGGTTTGTGACTCAGCTGTTGAGTTTGTTCCCCACAACAATGTCAGGGCCGATCCGGCAAGTATTAGCAGTAAGAACGTGAGTCTGCGTTTTATCACTTCCGCCTCCTTCATTTTCCGTTACCTAATAGTGACTCAGCGAGATCGTAAACACACCGGATGTGTTTCTGATCCACCTTGGTTTGCCCTTTTTCCATCCCAAGCTTCGAAAGCAGGATATGGCTAAAAGACAACACTCCCGCCTTCTCCATTGTTAGCCTGGCACAGTTCTCAGGACAACCATCGATAATAATAATACGTTCCGCAACCTTGATGGGATCCATCGCGAATTCAAGCCCGTTGGCGACGGCCCCCAGGCAACCCATGGACGCCAGTTTCATCCGGGATACTCGCCGGGCAGCTTGATCAGCCACAGCGCCTACGTCCGAGGCGCCGGAGCAGGCGAATATCAATCGTGGAGCCCCGCCGCAGCAACCGCTCTTGCCTGGTTGAGTCTCTGATTCTTTTATTGGCTGTGTGCCACTGCAACAGCCTCCGGGTTTTTGTTTCATTTTGAAAACTCCTCCAAACTCCAGCGCCGACTAAGATATCAGCTTTTTCAGCTCGTCGACCGAGGGCACTTTGCCGGTGATCATCACTTTGCCGTCAACAACCAGCGCCGGCGTCATCATAACGCCATGAGCCATGATCTTTTGAATGTCTTCGACCTTCTCAATCTGGCACTCAAGGCCGAGTTCATTGGAGGCGAGCTGAACCTGTTCAGCCAGCTTTTTGCATTTGGGACAACCGGTCCCGAGAATTTCTATCTTTTTCATTCTTCAAGGCTCCTTCGTTATTAGCACCGTTTAAAATCACCTGCCGCTTTGCCCACCCATCATATAGTAATACGTGGTTACCCAATTTGCCAGAATGACAACCACGCCGAAAATCATCGTGCCCACACTCATCAGCGCCCAGCCGGACATTATATTCCCAACTACACATCCCTTCGCGAACGCCGCTCCGGTCCCAATCATCAGACCTCCCAATAGAGCTACCAGGATCTCATCGGGCGGCTTTGGCAGAAGTTTCGCCCGGCCGGACATTTTGGCCGATACCCAAGAACCGAGCATAAGGCTCAATACGCCCGCCACCAGCCACCAGACTACCTTTCTGCCGCTCCCTTTTTTTTCCGATGGTGGGACGCCCGCGTTCATGGCACCATCTGGATTAGCCGGTTTGTTCGAATAAACGTGAACGAATCCGTGGTCGACCAAAAGCAGTTCCGCCTGCATCACGCCGTGCGTAACGCCAAGCGGGTAATTGCGACCGCTGGCTGCCGATGAAAGATAGGCAGGGACCATGAGCAAGCCGATGGCCACTCCCGCTACCCAGGGTCGCCACGGTTTTGTGAGGACTCCCTGCATCCAGGGGGTGTCGTCTTTTTTGATGTTATCGTCTTTATCTGATCGGTTTTTTCTGAGAACAGCGGCCGCAACCAGAGTGACTGCCGCGAAGAAAAGCGCCATAACCCAGAACGGCAATCCGGTCAGAGCGTACAAGCTGACTTTCTGCCCGTCGGCAAGTGATACAACATGGTCCATCATCCAGAGGTGAAACCCATTCAACGGGCCGTACTCCACGAGCATTATCCCGATCGGGATCCCCAGAATCGCTATTATCGAATTGAGATTTCCGGCGGCTCCTTTGTAGAGACATCCGCTGATACAGCCGCCAGCGAACACCATGCCGACACCAAAAATCACTCCACCAATAATAAAGTTGAGGTAAAGTAGTGGTTTCGGATTGAGTTTGACCCAACCAAGCAGATCAAGCCCGGCAAATCCGAGCATTGCTACGACAATCAGTATCCACAGACCGATCATCTTGCGCGGATCACGCATCATGATCGTTTCGCTGAAGGCCGAAGATCCGCACAAGTCGCCTTTCTGCAAGAAGAATCCAAACAGGAAGCCGATTGGAATTGCCGTCAGCACCCACAGTTTGGTGATGATTGCTATGAGCGTAACCAGGACAAGGCCCAAGAGGCTGACTATTGCGTACGCCCACCAGTTTGTAGACTTTGCCTTTCCTCTTACTTCCATTGCCACACGTTCTCCTTTGGCTTCAAGAAACCGTAACTTGTTCATCCTGAATATCTAACGAATTACGCCTGCGATCAAACATCACGTACAATGTCGGCATGAGAAACAGAACTACCAGTATTTCCATCGACAGGCCGCCGATGGCCGCCGCCGCCATGGGCTGAAGCATTTCGCCACCTCCTTCGAGAGACAGGGCCAGGGGCAAGAAACCGATGAGGGTACAAACCGTGGTCATCACAAGCGGCCGCAAGCGGATTCGCGCCGCCTCGACAATCGCCCGGTCGGCGGGAATTTTTTGGGACGACTGGATTTCGCGAGCAAACTGGAGCAACAACACGCCGTCATTGACCGTCGCGGCGATAATAACCAGCACACCTATAATAACCGTCGCACCCAAAGGCAGTCCTGTCAGATACATAATGAAAACCAACCCCACCATGCAGAACGGCATGCTGCTCAGGATGAGTGCAGGAAGGCGAAGGCTGTCGAACTGAACGGCCAGCACGATAAAGGCGAAGAAGAGGGCAAAAGCCAGGACCGCCAGTATATTGCGTTTCATGTCGCTCATCATCTCGGCCTGTCCACCGTATTCGAATTCATACCCGACCGGCTTGTCAATTGAGGTTACTGCCTC
Source organism: uncultured Ignavibacteriales bacterium (assembly GCA_964526635.1). Taxonomy (GTDB): domain Bacteria; phylum Zixibacteria; class MSB-5A5; order GN15; family JAAZOE01; genus CAZGLR01. The sequence continues at coordinate 4,818 of CAZGLR010000172.1, forward strand.
CCGGAGCTCGGTAAGAGCCTGGCCGACACTGACACCTACGGCATCGCCGCGCACGATGACCTGTTTAATTTGATCTTCTCGCACGATTTCCACCGGTCCCACCGCTTGATTGACTTCGGCAACGTCTTTAATCCGAAGATAACCGCCCTGGGCGCAATTGAGCGGAAGATTCTCCACATCCTGGCGGCTGGTCAATCTCGCTTCGGGCACAAGCAGACGGACATTGTAGTATTCGTCACCGTCACGATAACGTGTCGCCACCGTGCCGGTGATCAGAGACTTCAGTGCATCCGAGATATCTGCGATTGACACGCCCAACTCAGCGGCTCGGGTCCGGTCGATCGTCACTTGATATTCGGGCTTGGTCATGTCCATTGACACGTAGACGTTGGTGAAGTGAGCCAGCTCGTTCATGCTTGCCGCGGTCTGGCGAGACAGAGCATCGAGTGTGGCCATATCCTTGCCTTTGATTTTCACCTCGATATCTGCTTCTCCGAGCTTGCGAATCCCTTTCAGCTTCATCTGCATGACCATGGCCTTGCCACCCGGAACCGGTACTTTCGAGACGATCGGGCGCAAGCTCTCGATATATTCTTTGGTGCTGAGATCTCGGTCACCCCGCGGAACAAGCTGGATATTCAGTTCGCCCTCATTGGCAATTTCATACGTATACAGGCCCCATACTTTTCCTCCGGAAAGTGCAAACATACTTTCGATATCTTCACCCTGACCCACTAATCCTTCGATCTCTTTGAGCACGCGGTCGGTTTCCGCAACTGATGTTCCGG
>CAZGLR010000173.1:0-5395 GCA_964526635.1 uncultured Ignavibacteriales bacterium
GGATATTTGTCGCACCCACACGGCTTAATCGCAAAAGCAGCGTTACCGAGTCACCGGCTGTGATAAAATCAATAGATGGTTCACCGATAATTGAATCAAGCGATATGGCATCGGATGAGGGTATTTGGGACTGTGCGTTGATGTTGGATTCGGATGTAGGAAAATCGTAATTTAGTGGTTGATTTTCTTCATCTTGCGGGGGGGGGGGGTACCTTCTATCGGCACACCAAGCCGATAAAGCTCCAGCGCCGTTTGCCGTTTCATTTTGATTTGGTACTGGTTTTTGAAACCTTTGAATTCACTACTTTTCGGAATTGAATCCAGCAGTTCTTTGGCAATACGATAATGCTCCGGGTCGCTGAGATCTATTCCAAAATACTCTTCAATTTGAAGCTGCTCATGACTTAGAGTGTCGATGAGGATATCACGAGAGTAGTAGTCCTGTATCCGTTGGTTTTCTTGATTTTCCCGGTTCTGCGGCATAGCAATATAATTGGTAAACAAAACATCACCACCAGATTTGGCAAAATAATATGTGTAGCGATAACTTAGACCACAACGCGGTATCACTTTGAGTTTCACCGTATCCATGTCTTGTGGCAATTCCAATTGTATCGTTTGCGCATGTGAGTACGATTCATCATAATGCACTGGATAGACCCGCTTATACAATGTATCAGTGCGGTCCCGTGGGTCAAGAAATAGAATTGTAAAATCTCCTTGCTCTAACGCCGCATGAATTCCCGATTCAGTTACTTCATACTTAAGATGCATGGTAACCGGAGCATCCCACCTGATTGGCTCTTCTACTTCCACCTCCAGCTTAATTGGTGCAATATCACGACCCCATAACTGGCCGGATTCCAGCGCCAAACAAACGCACAATGCACTCAGGAGAATATTTATAAACCTTTTCATGTACTAACCTCAATGTAACTTGTTAGAATTAACACACTCACCCATTGGCCGTCCTCCATTGTGTAGACTTTACAATAAACTCTTAAAAACGCTTTAATTATATATATAAGTCAGACGCGGGTAAATGTAAAGATGCTTAACTATTATTTCACACAAACTATATACCAACTTGCACCAAATTCTCACACCCCATCTGCCAACTGCATCAGTTTATCTATTTTACTTTCGAAATATTGCCTTAACTTGTCATGCCACCCGCAGCGTGGAATTATTAAAATCCAATCGTGCATCATCACAAAATCAGTACCGTCATCGATGAATCAAACTCCTACCCTTCCCGCTTCTTTCGATACGGCATAATCCGCATATTTAAAATATCCAACACAACCTCTTCAACATTGCCATCGGCCAGACATCTCTCGAGCTCCGCTTTTTCCCGGCGATACAACTGCCAGAACTTGTGCCATTCCTTCCGCTTTTTCGGCGATGGCACCCGTATCTTCCAATGCACAGATTCACATTCATGGCCACACAATGGACAGGTCATCGCTTCTGTCAAGTTTTGATCACGGCGATATGTTTTGCCGCAATCAACGCATGCCCAGGTTCGATTACCCATAAACCTCCTCAATTCCCCCTACAAAAAACCGGGCGACACGCACGCATCACCCGGTTCAAAAAATCTATTTGATCAAATTGTCAATTGACGATTCTTATTCCTCACCATAGGGCATAATATGAACGCCCGTTTCCTTCATCTTCTCGAAATCGAAATCCTTGGCAACAGCGGCAACCGCTGCCGGCGCTTTATCATTGTGGCAGGTCATGCAATTCTCGGCCGTCGGAACGATCATGCCATTGGCAATCGCCAGCTCACGATCCTCCATCACCGATTTCGACTTGTAATCATTGCCCGGACCATGGCATGCTTCACACTGGACGTTGTACAGCGTATCACCTTTGGGCGTAACACCGGTCATATAATACTTGAGAATTTCAGGATTCTTCTTCTGCTCGTCGGTCAGCTTTTCGTAGGCAGTGGCATGAGCAGTCTCGAGATATGAATCCCAGAGTCCCGATTTCTTATGGCAAATCTTACACTTGGTATCGCCAATATAATCGTGAGGAGACTTTTCTTTAGTTGCTTCCTTTGTTTCCTCACCGACGGCCAGACCCATCCAGGCCAAACTCAGGCAAAGAACCAAAAACGCTACCAGGTACACTCGACGCATAAATCCTCCCTCGCAGGTTATCACGCTTCGTGCGTTTTTTGCTTATACCCATCAATAACCCGAATATATGAAATTTTTCACATTCAAACAAGCTTTTTTTGACAACACGGACCTCATAACCTATTATTCCGTTTGAACTTAAAAGCGATTTTGCGGGTCCTTTTACCCATTTATCCGATGCCCATATGAGACAAAAAAAAGGGCCCGCTTTCACGGACCCTCAAATATTGAATCTGACCGCTATCGTCAGTCAATCAGTACTTTCTCCAGTCGATCACAAATGTAATCGATCTCATTCTCACCGATAATCAGCGGCGGGCTGATTCGAATTGTATGATGATGACTGTCGTTGGCCAACATATCGAGATCCAGCAGTTTACGGCAGAAAACCATCGCGTCGCCCGATTTCACCTCGATACCGATAAACAGGCCGCGACCGCGAACCTCTTTCACATATGGCGAGCGGGCCGCGATTTCCTCTATACGGCCCTTGAGTATACGGCCCATTTCGGCCGAACGCTCCGGCAACTTTTCCTCTTTCATCACGTCAATCGCGGCCAAACCGCAAACACAGGCATAGGGATAACCGCCAAAAGTCGAGCCATCGGATCCCGGATGGAAGGCCATATCCATCAGGTAAGAATTGGTGACCATAACCGACAACGGCGCCAGACCACCAGAGATCGCTTTACCCAGCACAACCACGTCCGGTATAACATCCTGATGCTCAAAACAGAACATCCTGCCCGTCCGGCCCATACCGACCTGGATTTCATCGGCAATCAGGAGCATGTCGTTTTCATCGCACACCTGGCGCAGTCCCGGCAGGAAATCATCGGGAGGAATGAACATCCCGCCCTCACCCTGCATCGGCTCAACCAGAACCCCACAAGTGTTCGGTGTAATCGCTTTTTTGACCGCTTCGAGATCACCGAACGGCACCGTGACAAAACCCGGCGTCAACGGCCCGAAGCCTTCTTTGTAATTATGACTGCTGGAGAATGAAACCACTGTAATCATCCGGCCGTGGAAGTTGTTATCGAACACGATAATTTCCTGCTTGCCGTCGGGAATCCCTTTGTGGCGATAGCCGAAATACCGAGCCATCTTGATGGCGGTTTCCACCGATTCCACACCACCGTTTTTCGGCAGTACTTTGTTGCAGTGCCCGCCGAAGCGCGGCGCCAGTTCCGGCAGCATTGTGGCGGCCTTTTCCAGAAAGAGCCCGAGCACATCGGTAAAGACGACGTTCGATATAACCGATGACCAACCGCCCTGCAGGGCCTTTACGGCGGCATCGACTATTTTCGGATGATGATGCCCCGGATTGGCGGCCGAATACGCCGCCAGGCAATCGAGGACCTTGCGTCCATCCTGGGTATAAAGCCAGGGTCCCTCGGCTTTACGAACCACGACTTTAAGACGGCCATAATGATTGGCCCCGTAGGAATGTTCTAATGCGACGATTTGATCGTCTGTCAATGTCGAGTACCCGGTCTGAGTGGTCGCGACATGCTGTGTCTTTTTCGTCTCCTGCATAGGCACCTCCAGAGGTCAGACGTTTGATCCGCTTATAGCTTCCCGGCCACCCATTGCCGGAGAATCCAGCTATATATACAACTTTAAACCAAACTGGCAAGTTATTTATTTCACAAAGTCGGCCTATTTCCCGATTCTGGAGATTTGCCGCTCTTTCCCACAAGTACGACACATATTTCCACTTCCGGGGGATTATTTTCTTTCGGTGATAAACAAAGAAAACCGGTACTTCAGCCGCTAATCGCCTGACTCAGACTCGCGCTTGACTCTCAGCTTGGCCTCTATTAAATCGGGATGATCCAGCTTAAGCAACCGTGAGAATTTATGGGCAATCTGGTCCTCATGGCCGTCGAGTTTGCTGTCGGCGAAAATCACCCGCCAAATCATCTCGACAATCTTGATCTTCTCATCCTTGTCAAAATGATCATTGATCAGACGGGTAAAGTGATAATAATCATGGCGACCGGCCACCTCTTCGCGCGAGACTTTGATTATCTGCTTGACATAATCGGCATCGATATCAAAAAACCGCTCCAGGTTGTTGATAACGACCTGACGTTCTTCATCGGTGAAATCGAAATCGGCCTTGGCCGTTTCGAGTAACAGGGCTGTCGTCGCAATCTGCAATTCGAACTCCGCGGAACGCGCATCATCAGTGCCGGTCGTCGAACTTCCGAATATCTGTTCCAGAAATTTTCTCATAATTCATCCCGTGTTATCACCGGCCTTACGCTACCCTGGCCTTCTTACTGTGTATCGACCGCCTCAGGGCTTTCCGCAGTGGCGCAATGGCACCTCTCCCGCCGGCCGAAGAGAAAATACCGATGCCTGGCAACCAAATTATACGCCCAATCTCGCAACGGCCTCGGAATCAATATAAATAAATAGAACACACTAAACAACCCGCCCAGATGGCGGTACATCCGGAGAATAGCCGTGGATTTGAAACACGTCCGTTCGCCCTCGATCACGACTACTGATTCCATGTTCTTTCGCTCCAGCCCAACCCGGGACAAGCGTCGCTCAGCATCATCCGTTTGCAGTGCAATAAACTCGAGTATGTTGTCATCATCCCATCCGGTGATCCGATCCACCCAGAAGCTGCACAAATTGCAGAAGCCATCGTAAATAATTGTCGCCCTCTTCATGACTAACGCTCCATCCGATCCGGCATCATAACCCCTTTACCACTATGCCGCTCGGCGGCCTGATGATTGCTGCCGAATGTTATCAGCCGCGCCCCGCGCTTACGCGTAAAATAATCGCCGGCCCATTGAATCAGCACAATCAGCTTATTGTCATATTCAATCAAAAAGGCGATATGCACAAACAGCCAGACCAGCCACGCCCAGAAACCGCTGACCTTATGGTTGCCGCGATACGCCACCGCCGAATTGCGCCCGATCACCGCCATCGATCCGCGATTAATATACCGAAATGGCTTCTCATACGCCCGATTCTGTATCTCGTGCTTTAGCCGCCGGGCTGTATATTCACCCTGCTGCATAGCCACCGGCGCCACCCCGGGCAATGGCTCCCCCTGCTCATCGTTACAATCCGCCATGTCACCGATCACCACAATTTCCGGATATCCCGTGACCGACAAATCCATTTCGACTTTGACCCGCCCGCTTTTATCAATTGCCGCCCCGGTCTTTTCGGCAATAATCCGCCCGAGTGACGACGCTTTCACCCCGGCCGCCCAG
>CAZGLR010000174.1:0-5338 GCA_964526635.1 uncultured Ignavibacteriales bacterium
GCATCTCGAAAAAATAAACCCACGACAGAGTCGCGGGTTACAAGTTCGGCTGTACTGGCAAATCAGAGCTGTAAATCACAAATTGAAAGTGTAATGCCAAGCCCACTCGGATGCCGAGTGGGGTACCGGGGTGAGGTACGCGGGTACCGCACCCGGCGGATGGTGCGGACTCCGGCAGTATCATAATTCAGTGACGGGGAAAGATAGCAGCCCGAATGAATAAACCCACGACAGAGTCGCGGGTTACGGCATAAAAAAAGCCCCCGAAAAATCAGGGGCTTTTCAATGTCTTGGGATGTTGCTCTTACTTCATTCTTCGAGGCAATCAGCCAGGGCGGCAATTAGCCGCGGAAGCGGCGAATGCCCATACCGGCCAGACCGAGACCCAGAAGGATCATCGTAGCCGGTTCCGGAATCGGATCGGTCGGAACCAGGTCCGAGAAGAAGTTCAAACGGAAACCGGATTCGACAACATGACGCTCGGCAAAGAAGATGTCGATATCATGCCAGCCCTGGGTCAGGAATACATCACCGTTGGTGAAAGTGTTGGCGTGAATACCACCAAGGTCCAGTTCGAGCTGATTGTCAATGAACAACCAGGAATCATCGTCGGAACCCATCTGGTAGTTGTAAACCTGATCAGCGTCAACATAGAACTGACCTTCCCAATGAACCGCAAAATGCTGCGGGTCGCCCGGGAGACCTTCGTTCAGCGGGAACCAGCCCGAGGCAAAGTTGCCATTGAGGTCGGCTTCGCTGTCAACGCGAGAGAATGAATGGTAAGCGTTGTCCCACCAGTCAAACTGGTTGATGTTGGCCGCTCCGGCTGCGGTAAGAGTCGGAGTAGCGCCTGCAAGGACGCTCTCAACCCAGCCAGTCTGCAGGCCGGTGATGCCTGTTTCCATATCCGGATGGTTCGCATCAAGGTTGTAGTAATGACCGGTCAGACCGGCAAACGATGAACCAGCGGCGAAAACAACCAGAATCGAAAGTAATGCGAGTTTCTTCAGCACAGGTATAAACCTCCGTTAGAAAAAGTATTTGACCTAACTCAAGCAATCGCCGTGCCAGCGCGGAGGTAGTTGCGTAAGATAATGTTGTACAATAAGATACGAAATTGACATGGGGCCATACAGGACTCCCGCACAATTTTGTGTCCAGATTACTGACAACTCTGATAATTGAAGCATGGAAATTTTGCTAAAGATTATAGTGCACAATAAGTTGCGAGATTGCCGTCTTCTGTCAACCAAACGGACAGGGGAACAATCCAATACTACAGTATCAAATAAACGCCATATAATAAGACCATCGAGTCGTTTCATGCCCCACATTCCATACCAGATTGAAGGTGTCCTCGAGCTGTAAATAGACAATATGGGTATCTATGTTACCCATTGGCCGGTGTATTCGTATTCAACCCGGACAATTATTGCATCCGAACCTCGGGCTGTCATCGAAACTATATTAATACGGTCAGCCATTTCTGTAACAACCCGGGCCTTTTCGCCGGCGGCCAGGGGATTATCGCCCAATGCTGCCTCCAGATCGGCGACTTCATCACCGATGTGCTTCATGTATATCCACTGACGGATATCCTCCTGGAGCCGTTCGGAGAGAGTTTTTTTGACAGTGATGAGTTTAAAAAACCCAAACGCTATCACCAATGCCACTACTAAGCCGATCATTGGGCCTTTGGCCAGAAGCCTGTATTCACTCATGGATATCCTCCCTGAGTGAGCGTTGCTGGTCAAATGTTTCGCCGGCGGATTCATCACTTGATAGCGCGGGATACCGCACAAAATCTTGATCATGAGGATCATCCGGCGATGGGATCAGGCCGGGCCATAGTCTGCCGGCCAGCCAAAAGGCGCCGTTGATGCCCAGCACCCAGACCAGCAGTATCAGCGCTTTACGAGCGGCAATACCGGGACAACAACTGAAGAACCATGACAACAGCATCAACCCGATAATTCCCAGTCCGGCGTATTCACCAATCCGGCCGATCTGACCGCCAAGCCTCTGCCCGGCAATATAGACCAGCCCGGCGACGACAGCGACAGCAAAGGGCCATCCGGCCACAAATTCAATCATGACATAAATCCTGATAAAGTGCCTGCTCTGTATGTATCATCGACTCATTCCCCGCCCTTGTTTAGACATCAGGTATGGTGTAAGTTTATAATGAACATAGACAGAAATTATCCGTAATAAAGGTGACATCGACACATCCCGAATCAAAAAATCAAGATTATGGCGGTTATATGCCGCGACCGGTTCATTTCGAAATTCCCGCTGCCAATGTTGATCGTGCCCGCAAATTTTACAGCAGCGTCTTTGAGTGGTCCTTCACTACCTGGGATGGTCCTTTTGAGTATCATCTCATCAATACCGGTGACAAAGGCCCGGGTATCAATGGCGGTCTGATGAAAGCCAATCACCCGGAGCAGCCGGTTACCTGCACGCTTGATCTGCCGGATATCGATGCTTACATGAAAAAGGTCAGCGGGGCGGGCGGCCAGATTGTCCTTGAGAAGCAGACTATTCCCGGGGTGGGTTACTCGTGTTTTTTCAAAGATACCGAGGTAAATCTTTTTGGCATGATGAAGATGGATGAAAAAGCCGGATAAGACTACTCGACGAGTAAGCATTAACGTGATAAAGCGCTTGCCTGTATGATTATGGCGCTGTAGTTTCCCTCCATGACACGTGTCAAGGAGGATGGAGGAAACATGAAAAAGCTGATCATAGGCGGTGTTCTGATTGCCCTGTGTTGTATGTTTGCGGGGTGTTCTTCGAAAAGCGCCAAAAAGGCTGAATCCGATGATTATTATGCGCTGTTGGTAGATTGGATGACCGGATCATTCTCCAGCGCCGAACAGGCCAAAATGGACTCGACCTATTTTGATATCCGTCTGGAGATGATCCCGATCTGGGAGGAATATGATGAGGGAGCATGGCTCTATGTCGAGCAGGCTGCGGCCGAGTATCTCGACAAGCCGTATCGGCAGCGAGTTTACCTCGTCGAAAAAGTCGATGACACCAATTTCACCAGCAAGGTGTTTACTCTTCCGGAAGAGGAGCGTTTTATCGGGGCACACAAGGACCTCTCGGCTTTTAAAATTATCACGCCGGATTCGCTGGTTTTTCGTGAGGGGTGTACAATAACCCTGAAGTATCGAAACGGCAAGTTCATGGGCAGCACCACCGGCAACGGCTGCGGGAGTTCTATCAATGATGCCGTGTATGCCACCTCGGTGGTGAGTATTACCGAGAACGAATTACGCAGCTGGGATCGGGGATTCAATGCCGAAGGCAAACAGGTCTGGGGTGCAGAACACGGTCCATATATTTTTATCAGGGCCGGGACGGAGACTGATGATTCGGCCACCAACAAAACAGAACAGGCCGGGCAATCATCGCATTAAATCAGGAAGAATTTTGTATGACGGTTCAAGACGACATGGTTGTGCTTATCAAGTCCAATGCCTTTGGCGAGGGTGAGCCGGATCTGGGAGAAAAGCTGCTGGTCAATTTTATCAGGATGATTGCCGAATCGGGGCGTTTACCGGGGCAGATTATCTGCATGAACAGCGGGATTTTTCTTACCACCGAGGGTACGCCCGTTCTCGACATATTGAAACTGATGGCTGAGTCCGGAACTAAGATCCTGAGCTGCGGGACCTGTCTGGATTATTACAACCGGGCCGATAAACTCATCATTGGTGAAGCGACCAATATGCGGGATACGGTTTCGACGCTGTTGTCGGATAAAAAAGTAATCACGATTTAGGCCGGAGAAAAGGCAATGAAATATGGTGCACGCAATCAATTGATGGGCAAAGTCACCCGAATCAAAAAGGGTGATATTATGGGCCAGGTGACGCTCACGATCCCGGCCGAATCGGTGATGAATTCGGTGATGACGGCCGAGTCGATCGAGGATCTCGGGTTGAAGGAGGGCGATACGGTCAAGATTGTGGCCAAGGCGATCAACGTCCTGCTGGTCAAAGAATAGCAGGCTAATCCCACAAGCTTCCAGGCCAATCCCACAAGCTATCCATGTTAATGCAATAGTGACGGCGGCAGGAAGGACCTGCCGCCGTTTTGTCTGATGGTGCTGAGGTGTTTTACTTGAGCAGAAGCATCTTCTTGGTCTCACTGTTGTTTTCAGTTTTTATGCGATAGAAGTACATGCCTGATGCCTGATTGGAGGCATCATAGGTGATTGAATGCTCACCGGCTTCCATCGGCTGATTGACAATGGTCTCGACTTCCTGGCCGAGAACATTGTAGAGTTTTAGCGTCACTTGTGAAGCCTGCGGGAGCGTGAATGAAATTGTCGTCGTCGGGTTAAACGGATTCGGATAGTTCTGCTTCAGCGCAAACGACTGCGGCAGCGCATCAAGACCGGTTTCCTTTGGGGCATAAGCGTAGGTGATATCCTGCGCCTCGAGAGCGACGACATCACCATTGGCCAGCGCGGCAAAGAGACCAAAAGCCGGGCCGTTCTGATTGTCATCAGGTGTCAGAAATCCCGAGGCAAAGACTACGATTGACTGACGGCCAAGACCGCGCAAATCGCCAGCGTACACAGCCAGCGGGTTATCGTCGTCATCGGATGCATACACACTGAATGTATAGGGGCGGGTCAAAAGCCAGCGCTGATCGGAAAACTCCCCGAATTCCAGATCGTCGAACAGACTCCACTTGAACAATCCCCAGGCGCGGATGTCAACTTCAGGAGCATCAGTGACGCCATGGAAACCGAGCAGGCCGACGATATGACGGAATGGCGTCTGGTACGAGTTCTGTTCGGTCAGGTATAGATTAAAGCCAGTTTCGATATCATCGTCTGGATTCGGCGCAAAATCATCCGGATTCAGTACACCGGCCGCCATGGCAATATAGGCCTTATTTTCTTCGAGGTTGACAGTGAAGACGGCCAGGGCATCGGCAACTGAATTACTATTACCGGGAGCCACACCTATTTCGATGTCAACACCGGCCGGGACCTCGACATATGGCGTCGCCGTACGGAAGGCGAAATTCGGTAACAGAAGTTCGCCGTTGGCATAAATATCCACAACCTGGGCAGATGGATCGGCGGCATTATGAATCACCTGCAAGTAGGCTATCGGCGGAACATAGGCCGGAAGCTCAATTACATTGCCGTCGGGCAGGGCGGCAAAGAGGCCGAAAGCCGGGTAGGCGGTGCCATCTTTGTCAAGTGAACCCTGTGCGGAGGGATCGAGGAATCCGGAGGCGAAAATCCGGGATGTACCCGGCAAGGTCTTCCATCGGACCTGACAGCAACGAAGCCAGTCGCACAGTATCA
>CAZGLR010000175.1:0-5295 GCA_964526635.1 uncultured Ignavibacteriales bacterium
TCGCTTTGAGACCGAGATACTGACTCAACCGAAGAACCTTGAGTTTCTGATGAATTTACCCGGTACCCCACCCGCCAGGGTGGGCCTCGCCAGGGCACGATCCCATCAGATTGACAACACCCCGTACCCCACCCGGCCGCCGGATGGGATTCATGATTCACTTTCAATGGCGGCATAAAAAACGAAATCTGATTGGGTACCCCACAGCTTTGCTGGAGACCCGTGCCCCGACAAAGTGCAGGTTTGCCAGGTTCCCGCATTGAGCGTATAGATTGCATTCGGGATGTCGAAACCTGCTCCGCTCCGCTCCGCACCCTCGCTTCGCTCGGGCAAGGGATTTCGACCTACATGTGGCAGGGATTTTGATCTACACGTGGCAAGGGATTTCGACCTACATTTTCTTAAAGGGATTTAAGCTGGCAATCGCTGACAGCCTTATAACTTTTAACTGTATGGAATTACCAAAACTCGAACAGACTATTTGGCAAAATCTTTAATAGGCCGATTCAAAAGAAAATCTAATTTACTCATTTACGCTTGACTCAATTGATAATATAATTCATTATTATTCATGATTCTAAAAAGAACTACTAAGTAGGATTATTCATGGATTTAACTGTATTCTATTTATTTCTATTTCTACTTCTACCTCTAATCGCCATTTTGGGCAGCATAGCTTGGATTTTTATTACAGATGCCAATGTAAAAAAAGAAGCAGAGCAAAAAAGGAAGCAATCAGAAGCCGCAATTCAAAAGGCGATTGGCCTTAATAAAGCCTGTGAACTCGATCCCATACAATTTGAAGCGCTCGTTGGAGAGGTATTTAGAAGGATGGGTTATCAGGTCCGCATGACAAAAACAACTGGTGATGATGGAATTGATCTATGGCTTACCAAAGATCAAAATACAGAGATCGTTCAATGCAAAAGGTACAAAGGCAATATATCAGTTAGGGCAGTAAGAGAGTTTTATGGCGTCATTATAGATAAAACAGTACACAAAGGGTATTTTGTTTCAACGGGGAACTTTACTATGCCCGCCAGAAGATTTGCAGAGGGCAAAAACCTCCAATTAATAGACGGGGCTGAATTATCAGAGTGGTTATATGACCACGGGAAAAGAACTGGAAACACAACCGAAGAATTTGAATAATATAGTATTTAAGAAAGACCGGGTGGCCCGACAATGCGGAGCATTGTCGGGTTCCCGCGTTGAGCGATTGAATTGAAGGCAGGGGTAAACTTCCTCCCAAAGTAGACTGTCGTAAAGCAGAGCTTTTTGGCATATTGCAGCCAGGAGGACTCTATGAAACGGTCACGATTCAGAAGGATGTCGAAACCTCCCTCACTGCGTTCGGGATCGCGTGCGCCATATGGCGCTTGCGACAAGGGATTTCGACCTACATTTTCTTAAAGGGATTTAAGCTGGGGGACAGGGATTCGAACCCCGATACTACGGTCCAGAGCCGCATGTCCTGCCGTTGGACGATCCCCCAGTAGAGAAGATCTGTGATGTCTATAACCGATTCCAAACCCAAACCGTTCCTGATTTTCGGGTATCAATAACGGCTTTTCAAATACCGGAATCAATCCCAAACCAAGGGCATGAATCGTACCCTTTACAGGCACCGCCCGAAATCGGTTTTCTGAATATATTTATAATATCGACGCTGTCAAGAGTCATTTTACCCCCACGCACTCAATAATCATAATCAAAGTAGCATCCGGACTGTTCTCGCTATTCACAAATCACCTGCCCGTGATCTCACGCCCATTAATCATGCAAACCCTATATTTTGAGTATCCGGTCAATAAAAAATCCCGCGCCCCCAAAAGACGCGGGATTTCAAGTAGATAAGGGGTTTACGGCGATACCCGTAACGAATCACATTGCATGGTCTCTCTTGCTTACTTCAGCAAAATCATCCGACGCGATTCGCTGGCGTTTTCACTGGTCAGGCGGTAATAATAGACACCACTGGCCAGCGACTCAGCCTCGTACACAAACGCATACTCTCCCGGCGACTTCACACCGAGATCGATCCTGTCTATGACCTGCCCACCGACATTGTAGACCTCAAAGACCAAACGTGCTGTTTTGGCCACACTAAACGCAATGGTTGTCGAGGGGTTAAACGGATTCGGATAATTCTGCTTCAACTCGAACACCCCCGGCAGCAGGTCAGTATCATCATCAGCATCAGTCGGCTGAATGTTGATCTGGCCACCGGAAGTCGTCAATGGTAACACGTTAGCCGCGGTATCGGTGAACTCGGTTTTAAACAAGCCTGCCGTGGCAAACCATATGTTGGCCATGCCCGACGCCGATCCCGGGACAGTGAAATACATCATCATCAGGGTATCATTGTCCGTCAGCGAAACCGGCGTGCTGAAATCATCCCAGAGCAGGAATATCTCGCCGCTGACCGCGGTGTTGGTCGTTGGTCCGGCCAGGGCCAAATTGACCATGATCGAGTCGATCGAAAGATTTACATTATCGTACAGAATCGAAATCTGTACGCCTGCGACATCAGTGAAATCGGACACTATCACCGGTACCGCGATAATATCAAATGCTGCCCCGTCCATGCTGGGAATCGAAAGATCCACTGCTGCCACCGTTCCCGCCAGCAGCAAACCACAGATCAGAATCCAATTGATCGGCGTGAGTATTGAACGGTGTTTCATCTTCAAGCCTCCACGGGGCTGGTGTTCACCCGGATGGTACGACGGAGACGATTATCTCGTCTCCGTCGTTTGAACTGTCTATTTACTTCAGAAGAAGCATTTTCTTCGTGTCAGAGAACATACCGGACTCAAAGCGATAGAGGAAGACACCTGTTGATACCGCCTGATTGTTGTCATCAGTGGCATCCCAGATAATCTCATGCTCGCCCGCTTCAGCATTGCCGGTATACGTTTTGATCTTTTCGCCGAGGACATTGAAAATCGTCAGCGAATACTCACCCGCTTCCCGCATCGAGAACTTGATCAGCGTGGTCGGGTTGAACGGGTTCGGGCTGTTCTGCATCAGGCTGTATTGACCCGGAAGCTGATCAGAACCGCCCAGCACACGGCCGCTGGTCGCCAGGGAATAGGTCTCACCCCGCGAATCAGCCAGTTCGGCACCGGTAAAGTCAATCTCGGTGCTGCCATAGCTGCGATTGGCCCGGAAAGTAATCTCGGCCGCGACCGTCTTGCCCGAGAAATCGAGCGGAGCCTGCCAGTTATCCCAGAGGATATGGACTTCATTGCCAACCGTGTTGACCAGCGCGTTTTCGAGCGCCACGCCCTCGATGTTGACCACCGAAAGGACACTGGCGTCGAAACTAAGATGCGCTTCAAAACCAGCCATCTCACCGGCACCCGACACAGTAATCGGGAGCGTGATCAGGCCGGCGGTTTCAATCGCCGCACCGAGTGCCATCTCGGCATTGTAGCCGTTGGGCCTGGCAAAGAGCGGATCATGCGACCAACTGGCGTCAACGTCACCGGCACGAATCGCAATAAACGATTCAGCGGTGTAGTCGGACATCAGTACGAAGTCCTGCGTCTGCGGCGCCATCATCCAGTTGCTCATGTCGATAGCGAACGATGAATCAACAAAGATCCAGTTACCGACCGGCAGCTCAAAGACCAGCTTGGCCAGGTAACGACGGATCAACACTGCATCGAGCACCGAGACCGAATCATTGTCGCTGACATCTGCCGCAAGATACTGATATGGCGACGTGAACATTTCAACAGCTGCGATATGACGCTGAATGTGAATAATGTCGGCTACCGACACACCCACATCGTGGTTGGTCCGCGACGGAATCAACGTATACGTATCAGCCGGAACGTCTTCGAACTTGTAGTTACCATCCATGTTGGTAACTTCCATATAGCTGCCGCCGTCGATCAGGTCGAGCGTCACACCCGGAACATCCTGAACCAGATCGTAGTACACGACATGACCCATGACATCAAACAACGATTCGATAACTTCAACGGAACCGTTGCAGTAGGTTCGCGGAATGACCGTGCTCGGCGCTTCCACGACTTCCAGCGGCTGTGCCCAGATCATGTCGGTCATATCGCCGATATCACCGACAACCGTGAACCAGATCGTCATCAGGATTTCACCATCGGCGACAGTCACCGGCGATGGGCTCTCCCAGACAAAATGGAATTGTGAATCCTGGAAGCCTATGGTTGAACCCGGCAGATAATCCGAGGTTACCGAGTCGGCATGGGCACGCAGCACTGTGGTATCATATTGAATCTGGAACTGCACGCCGACAATCTCTTCAAAGTCACATACCGTAATCGGCACACCGACTACCTGGCCTTCGGGACCACCCAACGCGGCAATCTCGAAATTGCATTCGCAGGCCGGTTCTTCCAGGTTTACCTTGACCGGGACCACAAACGGTGAGTTGGAGGCATCCGGATCAGTAAAGGTGGCGTGAGCATAATACACGCCCGGACCAAAGCCGGTGGTATTCACACTGAAATTAACCATCGTGCTGTTTCCGCCTGCCAGCGGCGTGACCGACAGCCAGCTTGAGTCGACCGAAACCGTCCAGTCGAGCACACCGTCACAACCATTGGTCAGCGGCAGGGTGATCGATGGAATGACTTCACCGACTTCGCCAATGAAAGCGACAGTGTCGGTCGGGAAATCGAAACACGGCACACCAGTGGCATTGACCAGGAGTTCGACAACGACTGCCTGGGGCGAACCAAAGGCGCTCGGATCGGTGACCGTAATGGTGTCAATAAAGACACCCGCGGCCAAACCGGTAATATCGATGCACACTTCAATCGATTCATCATCAGTTCCGGAAGTCGGTGTAAGTGACAACCATGAGCTGGCATTATTGACTGTAGCGTTCCAGCTAAGCGATGCTCCCCCCAGATTAGTGACAGAAACCATCTGGCAATCCGGGTTGGTGCCGTTTTCATCGGCTTCGAATGAGAGCGTTAACGGCGCCACATCAAGAATCGGGGCGAAGCCCGGATCGACAAAGACATCGCCATCACCGTTGTCGACGAAGATGCGGATCGAGAACGGATTGTCGACTTCGACCTTGTTGGTTATCTGCGTGAGCAGGCCATGTGCCATTACAGTATACACACCGCCGGCATCAACAGTCACCGGGTTGAGGACAGCCACGACATCATTGGAATTGCCCGGAGTGATAACAAAGGTATAGGTATCCGGTGCCACTCCGACATACGCAGTGACATCCTGGAACGATACGTCATCGAAGACCACCGGACCATCACCGCTGTTCAGCTTAACATCGAC
>CAZGLR010000176.1:0-5196 GCA_964526635.1 uncultured Ignavibacteriales bacterium
CCTTCCCAAATAGGGTTCATTATTCGGAGTAAATACGACTGGTATCTCATCAGACATAGCTTACGCTTTCTTCTTTAACAACTGAGCATGATTTTTTTTCAGCCGCTCGGTCACTTGTTTTTCAAGCTCCACAGCTACTTTCATCGCGGCGTCCGCCTCAGCATCAGAAATCATATCGACCGAATCATAGGTCGCCGTATGGCGCATCTTTCTAATCTTGTGGAGGAGCTTAATTGTGCCCAGTTCAATCGCGGGTACGGTATAGCCAAGCGAATCGATTGTCCGTTCGTGCTCGCGTTCACGGGCCGGGCGATAGCCACAGGCATACAACGCTGCCCGAGCATACCGCAACGAGGCTGTGTAGCCCATACTGAGTCTCCATCCGGGGGCGATACCCTCAATCTGTGCACTACGGATATCTTCTTCAGCACTATGCAACAGCGCGCGGATTTCCTCAGCGCTGGTTTTGTGCCGGTGCAGCCAGCGATTATTGAGCCAGTCGTCTAAGCTCATCGTCAGACCCGATTATAAATTCCTTCTCGGTATCGGCCATTGATCTGATGAAGTGATTTTTCTGTGACCATTTTTTCTTGAACTCATTTGCCGAAAAGAGCGTAGGGTTAATCTCTCGTCCTATTGCCTCCTCTACAGGTGAAAGCGCATTGACTAATTGATCAAGCTGAATGTCCCCAACAATGAACAAGTCAAGATCACTACCGGATATCTCCTCGCCTCTGGCGAACGACCCGTAGACAAACGCTATGCTGATTTGTTCCTCATGCGGCTCAAGCGCATCGCGGATTTTGCCTATGACGCCATAAGTCTTGAAAATGATATTCCGCAGGTCCTGGAAAATCGGATGCTTCTGATTAACGGCATAAAATATCTGCCGGCCCCGCTTTTCCGATGTCAGGATATCTGCTTCGGCAAAGTTTTTTAGCTCTCTCTGAATCACGCCTTGCCGCGTGCCGGTCAGGCGAACAACTTCAGAAAAATAAAACTCCTTACCGGGATTGAGGAAGAACAACGCCAATATCTTGCGTTTTGTCCCGGGAAACAGCGTGGCGGAAATATCTTTATTCTTCGTACCCATTTAGGGTAAGAATGTACCCAAATTGAGTAAAAGCGTCAAGCCAAAAATTATATTAAAATCTTATCGAAATAGATGGTAGATAAAAGACACTAACCCAAAAACCCCGGTCGAAACCGGGGTTTTGAAATCTGATGCGGGATTATACCATCCCGCTCTTTGCTATCGACGATAATTAGACTCTACTTCTTCGACGGCTCTATCAACCAGTCGAGCAACTCCCGGTCAGCATCTTTGACATTGTGCAAAATACTGGTGCCGTGATCCTGCCCCGGATATTTCTTGAAAACTTTCGGCCCCTGATAATTATCGAACAACCATTGGCTTGATTCGGCCGAATAGGTATCATCGGTGGCAGCGGCAATATACACCGGCTTCTGCAGGGGAGAGGCCGAGTATTCATCGACCATCACCATCCCGGGCTCCAGACCGCGGTAATTGCGACCGGGTGAAAGCAGCACCGCCCGATTGATCACTTTTTCATCGAGCAAAAGCCCGGCGGCATTGGCCCCGATCGAGGCCCCGATGGCAACGACATTATCGAAGTCGGCCATACGGGGATTGCGCCGTTTGAAATCCTGCAAAAACGCGGCAATATCCAATGGTATGCGGGCGAAATCATCGGTATCCATACTCGAGTAATGTAATTCTTCAGTGCCGCGTTTGGTTGATTTACCGTGACCGCGCAAATCTAACGCAATTGTCAGGTAGCCGTGGGCATTCAGCGAATCGGCGAAGGGATCAAAGGAGTCATGGGTATGGCCCAGCATGGGCAAAAGCAAAGCCAGCCCCGGTGGATTGCCACCGTCTTTGCTTTTGATAGCAGCATCAGACAGCCAGTAGTGCAATTCAAGTCCATCGGGTGTGGTGAACACGAACTGACCGGCGGCGGTATTATCCTGCGATGCCTCGGCGGTAAGTTCGGAAAGTCCTACCGCTTTGAGCAGAAAGCCGGTAATAAAAAGGACCACCGCGACGGCAATAAGTTTGATCAGATCTCGTTTCATGTTTGTTAAGTCGTTATCGCGGTGTTATTTGTCAACAAAAACACAGCGCTTAGATAAACCTTTCTTCAAAAGCCATACAGGTCTGGTCAAGGATTTCCAGCTTTTCGCTGATTGCCTCAAAATCCCGCTTGTCACAGGCTTGTACGATATCGTTGCAGATCCGTTCGAAATCATCGATAAAGCCCTGAACATCAGTTGAGACTGACCCCAGATCTTCGGGAATATCGGATTTTTTCAGCATGTCCATCTTGATCATCAGGGCATTGCGGGACGTTGTCAGCGCGAACATGTCGTTGTTTTGCACATGCTGGTTGAGCATAAGGTTGACGACGATCCGGAAGGAATTATAATGCGGATATTCCAGCGGCAGGGTATAGTAGGCCATCTCTTCAAAGGCCGTATGCAAATCCATGAAAATTGCGTGCAGGCTCTTGTTATTACCCGTTTCGATCGCAGCTTTACCTTTGGCTACCAGTTCAATAAACTGCTGCCGTCCGGCATCGAATTTCACTTCACGTTCTTCGGTTTTGAACTGGAACTTGAAGTTTTTCACATCATCGAGATAAATCTCGAACTTGTTAACGGCCTCAGCCAATGCTTCATAATTTGAATCGGGCCAGGCTTCATGCCAGGCCGGCGCCATAATTTCATGCAGGGTCCCAAACAAACTCGAACCCATCTCTTCCGCCTTATGGGCCGGGCACTGGCCGCCGTGGAGTTTATGACCCTGGGCAAAAAGCGACGAGGTAGCCATAACGAGCAAAATAAGTATAACTGTAGACAGACGTTTCATGGCAGCATTCCTTTTGTGATGCGTGGGTATTGCGTCAAATGACGTTAACTTCTTCTTCAACCGGACCCTTGGCAAAGCGGTTCGGAGCCAGGCGGCTGATGTCGATCGATGGCGTCTTTCCGGCGATCAGTTCAGCGGCAACCAGTCCGGCGCCCGGAGCATGCATGAAGCCATGCCCCGAAAATCCGCCGATGGTAAAAAAGCCCTCGATGTTATCATGGAACCCGATAATTGCATGATGATCAGGCGTCGATTCATATAACCCCGCCCAACTGTTGGCTACCTCGGCTGTCTCAAGCTGCGGTAGCCGATCCAGCGCTTTCATCAGGATTGTGTCGTTGTAGTCGGGATCCTGGGATTCATCGAATGATGGTGGCACATCCTTGTCGGCCCAGCCCATAAGCAGGCCCTTGGATTCCTTATGGCAATACAGACCGGAGGAAACATCGACCACCATCGGCATGGTCGCGGGAATAAACTCGAGCTGACCGGTGGTGACGATCTGGCGACGGTATGGCTGCACAGGTACTTCAATACCAGCCATCTCGCCGACCTTACCGCAATACGGTCCGGCGGCGTTGATAACCAATGGCGCCGCAAAGGCGTGATCAGGTGTCTTTACCCCGGTTACTTTGCCGTGTTCAACCGAAATTTCTTTGACTTCCGCCTCTGTCACAATATCGACACCGTGTTTTTTGCAGGCACGGAAATATCCCTGCAGGAATTCATGCGGATCCCCGAGACCATCGCGCTTATGAAAAGTAGCCTTGATGACATCATCGGTCCGCACCGGCGGCGCGATCTTTTTGACATCATCGGGACCGAATATCTGGATATCAAGACCGAGCGAACGCTGCATCGCGGCGGCCTCAAGATAGGGCGGCAAAGTTGCTTCGTCGGTGAGGACAAACATATAGCCGACCTGATCATAGAGCGCCGGTTCGCCGGAAATATCCTCGAAATGCTCGAAAATCTCGATCGATTTCAGCGAGACTTCAACATTGACTTTGGATGAGAACTGGGCTCTGATGCCACCGGCGCATTTGGCGGTAGCGCCGGAGCCGACGAACATTTCTTTTTCCAGAACGAGAATATCGCCATAGTTCATTTTTGCCAGATTGAAGGCGATAGCCAGGCCGGCGATACCGCCGCCAATGATAATCGCATCGTAGTTTGTTTTCATCTCACATTATCCAAGTCAATGTGGCGTAATTCCTTTACCTGTTTCACAGGTTATACGGGCGGAATCGGGCCATGTCTCAAAAATTACTTCGTGAAATATTTCACGATACAATTTACCGGCCGGGACCATAATGTCAAGTGATTTCCCGGTAGTTGATTTCCCGGTAGTGGGTCATTTTGGATTTAACGGTTTGCTAACACTTGAAAATGACCTAAATTACTACTAAGTGATTGGTGATTTCCTCAAAGGGCTGTATAATAAACGTTTTGCGAAAATTCTTGCTTTTATACAAAATTATGGTATTTTCCGAGTAGGGTGACTTGAGAAAGGCCAAAAATCTTTAAACCAAATCAGCAGTTTTTCGTTAAACATCTTGGAAGCTTTAGTTTTTTCGACCATTTACCGAAATAGGGAATATGGGTACTAAGACTAATAAAAAAGAAACGAAGCCTATTACTGGCCATATTTATGGCGACGAATCGGTTAAAAACTATTCGTTTTTTGATTTTGTTCGAGTGCGGACTGGGAAGAACGGTAGCCTTTTATCATTCGGAAAAAGTCATCCCGAGTCTGATAAATTTACTGTTTACCAGGAAATATTAATCCCGTTAGAGATCGGCCTAAAACTTGGTGAAATTATAACAAACCAATTTAAAGAATTAGAAGCAAGCGGTCAAATTAAGATTGAACGAAGCGAAATGGAAGATGAGGGGCGTGGAGGTTGCGAAGATGAGTAATATTGAATACATATGTGACATGGACACCGCCTCGAATTTTGTGGTGGTAAAGGTTTGGTGGCCTGGGTCTTGTTTTCGCAGATTTTTGGATGATGATACAACCAGCTTCGACGAATGTGGCCCATACTTTGCCCAAAAAATCGATGAAGCCTTGAGTGAAGAAAAATGGGAAAATTTCCCCAAATTTAATACAGTCGAAGAGCTCTTCGAAGAGCTTGATAATTAATATTCAATTCAATGACTGTTTCACGTACGCCCGCATTCAAGAGAGCATATAAGAAACTACCGAAACAGATTCAGGAATGCGTGAAGAAGGCTATAACAGAATTAGTAAATAATCCTCGAAATCTACCACATAGTTTACAAGATATTAAACTTAAAAATAG
>CAZGLR010000177.1:0-5183 GCA_964526635.1 uncultured Ignavibacteriales bacterium
CTCTACCGCCGATGACCGATATCGAGTCGTTGAATTTCGGAAAAATCGGTCAGATGGAAGCCTTTACCACCTCCGGCGGAACATCGACATTGCCGAAAACCTATGGCAAAATCCTTAAAAACCTTGATTACAAGACAATCCGCTATCCGGGTCATTGCGAAAAATTCAAGACAATGATGGATATCGGTTTGTTTGCATGGGAGAAGATTACAGCCGACGGCGTCTCAGTGTCACCACGGACGGTGGTCAAGGCTGTTCTGGATAAAAATCTCAGTTTCAACGATCCCGATATGTCACTGATCCGCGTAACGACCGAGGGTAAGATTAAAGGCAAGCGTCGACGGATCGTCTCCCAGATCGTTGACTATTTCGACAAAAAGACCGGCTTAACATCAATGATGCGCTGCACGTCATTTCCCATCACGATCATTGCCTCGATGGCAGTCCGAGGTGATATTACCAAACGAGGCGTGGTCCCTCAGGAAATAGCTGTCGATCCGAAGCTGTTCGAAATCGAGCTCAAGAAACGTAATATTATAATTAAGCGATCAATACGGTAGATAAACAAACGGCCCGTCGCTCCGACGGGCCGTATCTACAGGAGAGAAATACGAATTATCTGGCTTATTGATTATCCTTGTATTCCTCAAGCCAGGCCATCTGGATTGCTTCCAGTTTACCTTCGTTTGAGGCCTGTGGATCACCCTCGAAACCCTCCAGATTCGTGATCATCTTGTGCAGATCGGTAAAGCGCACCGATAACGGATCCATATCGGGATAGATTTCGTAAAGGGCAATTCCGACATCTTCATAATCTGACCAGTCCATGTTCATGTATCCTCCGGATGAAACTAAATTTTCGGTTTCGGGGGAATTTTCACTTTTATATCACCCTTGACCTGGCACTGGCAGGCCAGTCGGGATTCGAGGGTCAGTCCGGTTGCCGTATCAAGCATGTCTTCTTCTTCGTCGGACATCTCCGAGAGATTCTCCATACCCTCTTCAATAATCACGTGGCAGGTTGAACAGGCGCAATTGCCACCGCAGTTGTGATCAAGTTCGATGTTGTTATCGAGAGCGGCATCGAGAATAGTGATGCCCAAATTTACCTCCAGCTCTTTGCCATCTATAGTGACTTTTGGCTTTACTCCAGTCATCTTCATTACACAAATCTCCGTGCATCATCTACAGACTTATTCTGCAACATATCTGCCACCGCACTGTCGGCCAGGCGTCGGGCCAGTTCGGCGGTGGCATCGTTCAGATTGTCAAGTGTATCCCTCAAATGGTGGGGATCATTATTACCCTTCAGTGCTTCTTCGAGTTCTTCCAGGCACTCCTGGATATCTTCTTTTTCATCATCGTCGGTCGTATCGATAAGATCGAGAGCCTTTTTGGTCGCCTTTATGACAGTCCTGGCTTCATTCGACAATTCTACAAACAACCGTTTGTCAATGTCCTCTTTCGCGTGGACGAACGATTCTCGCACCATTTCTGTGACTTCGTCCTGATTCAACCCATAGCTGGGGCGAACCGTGATATCCTGCTCTGTGCCGGTCTTGATATCACGTGCCGAGACGCGCAGGATGCCGTCGGCATCGAGCAAAAACGATACTTCGATGCGGGGTGCACCGGCCGGCTGCGGTTCGATACCCTTCAGATCAAAGCTGCCCAGGCTGCGGTTGTCAGCAACCATCTCGCGTTCACCCTGATAGACATTAATTTTTACCGAGGTCTGGCCTTCGACATACGTGGTGAACATCTCTTTGGCGACAGCCGGAATTTTGCTGTTGCGGGATATCAGCACATTCATAACCCCGCCAAGAGTTTCAATGCCCAGCGACAACGGCGTCACATCAAGAAGCAGCAAATCATCGCGGCCACCGGTCAGGATATCGGCCTGAACGGCGGCGCCGAGGGCGACGACTTCATCGGGACCCAGATTGCTATGCGGTTTTTTGCCGAAGAATAATTCAACCTCGTTGCGGACCAGCGGAATCCTGGTCGAACCTCCGACCAGGATGACTTCGTCGATATCAGCTTTTGCCAGTTTGGCATCATCAAGCGCCCGTTGACAAAACTCAATCGTGCGATCAATATAGCCACGAGCCATGTGATTAAATTCATCGCGGGAAATCACCTCGGATATGATTGAACCACTGATTTCAAGCTCGATAGTAACTTCGGTTTTGGTCGTCAATAATTTTTTCACCCGTTCGGCTTCCTGTTTGAGCTGGGCACGGATGCGGGCCGATGACGTATCGAACTTACAATTATGCTTCAGTGCATTATCAACAATATATCCGATTATCTCGTTGTCGAAATCATCGCCGCCGAGATGTGTATCACCGGCGGTTGAAAGGACCTCAAAGATACCGTTTTCCAGACGCAGTATCGATATATCAAACGTACCGCCGCCGAAATCATAAACCACAATATTGCCGCGATCGCGCTGATCCATACCATAGGCCAGCGATGCCGCCGTCGGTTCATTGATTATCCGCAACACTTCAAGTCCGGCGATTTTACCGGCATCGCGGGTGGCCTGGCGCTGGGCATCATCAAAATAGGCCGGCACGGTGATGACCGCGCGATCAACTTCGCCGCCCAGGGCCTGTTCGGCGATCCGTTTGATTTCCTGCAAAATGGCCGCCGAAAGTTCGACCGGCGAAATAATCTTATCATCAATTTTGACTGAGGCCAATCCCCGGGTATCAGCTGCAATAGCGAAGGGAAGACGCTGTTCATCGTTTTTCACATCGGCCGCCGCCTTACCCATAAGGCGCTTGACCGAATAGACTGTATTTTCCGGATTTTCTACCATTGCCTCGCGGGCCGGGACACCGACCAGCAAAATGTCATCATGGTAGTTGATAACCGACGGGACAATCACACCATATTTGCCCGATAAGGCCTGCGGTTTGCCGTCGCGCACTATCGCGGCCAGCGAATTGGTTGTCCCCAGATCAATTCCGATAGCGAATTTGTTCTCTTTTGCAGTACTCATACACTCCTCAGGTCCGGTCGGAAATCCTCTTATCAATCCGGCCGAGAATCGTACGGATATATTTAATGTTATTCAAACGGCTCTCGACCTGTTCTTTGGCGCTTTCATCACCACCGAGCAAGCGCTCAAAAAGCGCGCCCAGTTCCTGCTGAAACAATTTTGAGCGATCTGCGAATGTCTGTCGCGCCTCGCCAAGCTGCTTCTTCTGGACATCGTCGATATCCGGTTCCAGCAGTAGTTCGCCAATCTCAAGAATCTCTTCGAATAATTCCTGCGGCGGGGCGGGTTCACCTTTGTAGTTACCCGCAGCCAGCGAGAGCAGGTATTCGGCACGGCGAATAGGATCGATCAAAACGGCAAAAGCAGTATTCAAATAAGCCGAATTATTCCGGGCCAGAAGAAGTTCGTCCTCGGTTTTATTAAGATAGAAATCCGGGTGAAAACGGCGCGACAACTCGTAGAATTTTTTTCGAATCACCGTTTCATCAACCTGATAGGATCTGTTTATCTCAAAGAGGTCAAAATAATTACCCAGTGCAGTCACCGGCTGAATTTTAATGCAATTGGGACAAAACGGGCCCTCGCCGACTTCTTCTTTGCATGACCAGCAAAGATGATGACTGTGCGTCATTTCTGACGTGCTATTGCTGTGATGAGACATCGGCCTCCCTCCTGGGTTTCCGGTATACCGTCAGCGACGAATGCTCATTGCCGTATTTGATGACTTTGGCGCCGTGCGCCACCAGTTTGGAGGCGACAGCCAGAAAGGCCCACGGTGGAAAAATCGTGGACCCGCAGCCAACTACAAGCACACGCTGACCATGCAGCGCATCCCAATCGAAGGCATTCAGTTTATCAAAAAACTCCGACTCGGTAACGATGCCGTCGTCGGCAAACACTTCCATCTTGACCTGCTCCACGATTCCCTCCCGATCCGGAACCTATACGGAGAATGACGTTCCGCACCCGCAGCCGCGCTTGGACATCGGGTTTTCGAACTTGAAGCCGCCGGTCAGCATTTCGGTGCTGAAATCGATCCTGGTGCCGTTCATGTACACCAGTGACTTCTGATCGACGACGACTTTAAGGCCGTCGAAATCGAAGACCTTGTCGAATTCGCCGGATTCGGTAGTAAACGCCATGTCATAGGTCAATCCACTGCAGCCGCCGCCTTTGACCGCGATCCGAAGCATGAGTTCTGCGGCCTTGTCCTGCTGTGAAATAAGGCGCTTGGTCTCTTTCACCGCGGCCGGAGTCAGTTGGATTTCATCTTTCATATCATGTGTCTTGGTTGTCTGTGATTCAGGCATCAGGCAGCCCTTTCCTCTTTCTCGTTCTTGGGTGCTCCTTTTTCGTCAGCCTTCTTGCTGGTGCCGTTTTTCTCCTGATAGTTGTTCAGGGCCGCTTTAAGGGCGTCTTCGGCCAGCACACTGCAATGGATTTTCACTGGCGGCAATGAAAGCTCATTGACGATGTCGGTATTCTTGATTTTAAGCGCTTCTTCGATCGTCTTTCCCTTGACCCATTCGGTGGCCAAAGAAGATGATGCGATCGCCGAGCCGCAGCCAAACGTCTTGAACTTGGCCTCTTCGATCACGTTGTCCTCATTGATCTTCAACTGCAGCTTCATGACGTCGCCGCATTCGGGAGCGCCGACAATACCGGTACCCACTTTGGGATCATTTTTATCAAGAGAACCCATATTGCGCGGGTTCTTAAAATGGTCTATAACCTTGTCGGAATAAGCCATGGTCATTCTCTCCTGTCTATAATCTGGTAATGCCTGTTGTCGGTCATTGTTCCCGAACGGGCCGATTAGTGTTCGGTCCATTCGAAAGATTTCAAGTCCACCCCCTCCTGGGCCATTTCATACAACGGCGACATTTCACGCAGCCGGGTGACCGCCGCGACGATCTTCCTGCCGACATACTCGACTTCCGCTTCCGTCGTGAAACGGCCGAGACCGAAACGGATCGATGAATGGGCCAGCTCATCATCAACCCCCAGCGCCGAGAGCACGTGTGAGGCATCCAGCGTCGCCGAGGTGCAGGCCGACATGATGTTTGTCCAGTTCGGCCTGCACGAGGTGGGCCATCTCCGGGTCCAGCGGCGGCAGCACCTGCGGCTGCAACTCAACCAGCGACGTCTGCATCTCGAGCATGCGGAACATCTCGAC
>CAZGLR010000178.1:0-5157 GCA_964526635.1 uncultured Ignavibacteriales bacterium
GATGGATCAAAACTATCTTGCATGATTGAATAGTACTTTCCGAAGAGGACCGTTTGACCGTGAACCGCGCCCGCCGTATCCAGCGCTTCTTCTCGCAGCCCTTCTTTGTGGCCGAAGCGTTTACCAATAAGCCGGGGGCGTATGTTAAAGTGGAAGATACTATCAAGGGCTTCAAGATGATCGTCAATGGCGAACTCGACCATGTTCCCGAGCAGTGTTTCTACTACTGCGGGGGAATCGAGGAGGTCTTTGAAAACCATGAAAAACTGAAAAAGCAGTAAACCATGTACAAGCTTTCAGTGGTAACGCCGGAAAAAGTCGTCTACGAGAGTGACGTCACTTCGATTGTCGCTCCCGGGATGGTCGGATATCTCGGGATCATGACCAACCATGCTCCCATAATCACCGCCCTGGCGCCGGGTAAGCTCAAAATCACCGATGCCGAGGGTAAGGAGATCAATCTGGTCCTGACCGGCGGCTTTCTGGAAAATTCGAACAATAGCTGCACCATTCTTGCCGATGCCGCCGAATTTGCCGGCGAAATCGACCTGGACCGCGCCCAGGATGCACTCAATCGTGCCCGCCAGCGGATCGCCAATGCCGCCGGCGAAATAGATGTCGGCCGGGCCAGGGAAGCAATTGAACGCGCAAAAGCAAGAATTCTGGTTGCGCGGGAAAAATAATGTATTATAATTAGGCACAAACACCCCCCCTGTTGAAAAGATGCGGTCGGGCGCAATAGGATGCGCTCGGCCGCATTGTTTTTGTGTCAAACAATAACCTGGAAATCATTCGGGATCGTGACGCTTCAGTTTCTTGTAAAGAAGCGAGCGTTCGATGCCCAGCCGACGGGCCGCTTCACTAATATTACCGCCGCATAACGCGATTGCGTTTTCGATATATTCAGTCTCGAAAGACACAACCGCATCTTTCAATGGCTCCAGATCGCGATGTAATACCGATGGTAACAACGACTTAATATCAGCCACCTCGGCCGTATCTTTATCGATATAGATCGAAACCCGCTCGGCCAGGTTTTTCAACTCACGAACATTACCGGGGAAACTGTAGCCGCCCAGCAGTTCAACCGCATCGTCAGATAGCCGGACCGGCTTGCGCCCGGCCTGATCGGCAAACTGCCCCAGAAAATATTCAAAAAGAACCGGAATATCACTGCGCCGATCCCGCAGCGGCGGCAAGGAGATTGTCACGACGTTAAGGCGATAAAACAAATCCTGCCGGAAACGGCCATCGTCGACCAGCTTCAGAATCGGCTGATTGGTCGCGGCAATTATAGTTACATCGACTGTTGTAATTTTATCAGACCCAACCGGCCGTACCTCACCATTCTCAATAACCCGCAGAATCTTGGCCTGGGCTGCTTCCGGCATATCGCCGATTTCATCGAGAAAAACCGTGCCGCCGTCGGCTTCAGCGAAACGGCCTGTTTTATCTGATGAAGCGCCTGTAAACGATCCCTTGATATGGCCAAATAACTCCGATTCGATCAACTCTGACGGCAATGCCGCGCAATTGACGGGGACAAAACGGCTCCGCGGCCGGCCGCTATGATCATGGATCATCCGCGCGGCCAGTTCCTTCCCGGTACCGTTCTCACCCAGGATCATAAAACGGCGCGAGCGCGGGGCAGTGGTTTTGATTTCCTTAATGATCCGTTTGATTTCCGGTGAGGATCCAATCATACGGCCATAGATTCGCTCCGACAAAGCCCGGTTTTCCTCGCGGAGATTTTCCGTATCTAGCACGTTCTTCAGCGTTACCAGAACCCGATCGAGAGTCAGGGGTTTCTCCAGAAAATCAGAAGCGCCCATATGAATAGATTTGACCGCCGTTTCGATATCGGCGTTGCCGGAGATCATGATAGTCGGGATGCGCTGTTCGCGGGCCATGACCGTCTCAAGGATATCGAGACCGGTGCCATCGGGAAGCATGACATCGAGAAGGATCACATCATATGAATCAGTCAACAGCGCCATGGCCGATTTGACATCACGGGCGGTATCGACATTGTAACCGCGCCGCTTGAGCGCCGCGCTCAAAGTGGAACGGATCCCGTATTCATCGTCGACAATAAGCAGTTTAGGCATAGGCATTCGGCAGGATAATCACTATCATACCGCCTCCGCTTGGGGAATTTTCGATTCGCATAGTCCCGCCATGGTCAATGACGATTCGCTGACAGATGACCAGGCCCAGACCGCTGCCGCCGGCTTTGGTCGAATAATACGGCATGATACCGTCTTTCAGAAGCGCCTCCGGGAAGCCGGGACCATTGTCAGTAACCGTCATGACAACTTTTTCGGTTTTTTGAGTGAGTATTACTTCGACCTGCGATGCGCCGCTCTCGCGGGCGTTTTTTATCAGGTTTATTAGTAGCTGGCGAATCTGGTCGGGATCGGCCGTCAGATGAGAAAGACCCTGCTCGATCGTCCAGACCAGGCGCTGGTGTTCTCGGTCATGAGCAAAAATGACATCCAGATCACCGATAATATCTTCGATCTCCACTCGGTCGATTTTCGGCGTCGGCATCCGGGCAAAATCTGAAAATTCCCCCAGCAGCGTTTGCAGCCGCTTAACCTCGGAAACTATCGTCTTACTCCCGCTGTTAAGTATGGCCTCGAAATCATCGGCCCGTTCATGATAACTTCGGTGAATATCTTCTGAGGCAATGGCTATCGGCGTCAGCGGATTCTTGACCTCATGGGCAATCTTACGACCGATTGTCTGCCAGGCCGCGATTTTTTCGCTGGTTATCAGGCGGTTCTGGAAGGCATCAATCCGCTTCATCATAATATTGAATGAATCAGCCAGATGGCCGAATTCACCGGTATCGGGCTCGACGACAAACTGCGAATAATCGCCCTCGGCGACACGCTCGGCGGCAGCCATGAGATTATCGATTTTGCGTCTGGTCTGGGAAGAAAATACCAGCCCGGCCGGAATAACCAGAAGAAGCGACACCGCTGCCACCGCACCGACCGCGGTAATAAAATTAGTGGCCAGCTCGCCGCGATCAACCGGCTTGAATTTGGCGGTTAGATAATACTCTGAGGCAGGATCGTTGATCAGCCTGGCCTGAAGATCTCCGCCGCTTCGATAAAGACGCTCACTGTCCGTTTCTAAAACCGAAGTATTGCGACCGGCAGCATCGGCCGAGCGTTGTGACCAGCGGACCTCGGCCCGCAGCATTGCCGCGAAAACGTCCATGAGCGAACGGTCCAGGAAGTATCCGCCGTGCAGATATCCCGCTTGTGTCGGAACAGTCACCGTCAGGGCCGGATGCGGCCCGGTCAGATCGTTTTCTATAGTATGGCTGAATCCGGTACTGATGCCGGCAGGTACATCACTTAACCGCCGCCCGACCATGGCCGGACGATCGGCAGACAACAGGACGGTCCCGGCCGTATCGGTATATTCAACAAAATCAAGCGACAGCTTCGGCAGGGCATATCGCCGAACAACCGATGGTTTCGTTGATCTTTGCATTTCCATGAGGGCAAACTCGCGGTCCCCGGCGATGTATTCGAGTATCTGGGCGATTTGTGATCTGGTTTCGGTATGGAGATTGTCGAACCGATCAAGCGCGGCCCGGGCGTCTTCCAATCCAAGCTGCTTCAACTGAGAGCCGATTCCGAGCACGACAATGACCGTGATCAACACCGTCGGGAAAAGCGCCGCCGCAATCAACGTCAGTCTCAGCCGCCCCGAAAACGTCATCGCCCACGGCTCCCTGCGGCTATAGTACCCATAAATTTTCGGGCCTGATGCAGCACCGGAAAGCCGTAAGAGTCAAATGATAAACCGCGTACATTCTCGGCGCTGACTGCAAAAACGACCGGGCGAAACAAGGGAAAGAACCCGCACTCCGTATACAATTTTTCAGCCGCGGCCTGGAACATCCGCCGGCGGTTCTCGACGTCATAGAAGCGCGAGGCCCGATCACAATCGCTCCAGCCAATATCGTCGATTTGCAGATCCTCAGGGAGTATCGAGTTCTGGTCAAAGGCCGCCACCTCGGCGGCGATCAACGAAAACGGGATCAGGCTGTCGGACGATGGCAGCCAGACCACGGCCAGATCGTAATCGGGCGGCGGAACCATCAGACCGACATCCGCCGATATTCCCTCGCGGGCGGCGATATCGGCCAGATAGCGGGCAGTCGGCAAAAGTGTATGATGCTGATAATCCACGGCGATCGACGATCCAGCCGTATTCAAACTGCGATGTAACTGCCCCGCACTGCGGATATCGAACGGGAAATAGCGTGTCGTTTTTTGATTACTTTGCCACCGGGGTATTGCCGTCACATCGCCATCCGGGAAATAAAGATGCGAACGTCCGGGGTCGAATCCGTAATAGACAGCTGCCGCGAAACCGGCATCTTCAAATGACTTGCTGCCGAATCCGGCCAGCATAGCCGACGTATACGGCGCCAGCGCTCGTGCATCATAGGTGCCCACAAGAACATCATTGAAGCCGAATCCAATGTAACCGTCAATCGTTCCCTGCTCGAAGGCAAAACGCATCCGAAACGATTCCCGGAAGGGCATCAATCGAATCGCCCCGAATTGCGGCAACCCTTTGCGGTAATAGCCATTGGGGACATATTCGACATGCAAATCACCGGTTCTGGCGGCATAAGTTTTGACCAGCGGACCGGTGCCACGGCTGCGGGAATTGTATACGCCGAAATCAGGATGGCTCATGAAAAACGCCGCTCGAGGCATCGGATGATGAAATGTCAACCGTACATTCACAGAATCGATAATCTCTATACCGCCGGCTTCCGCAATTTTGAGCTTGGAAAAGAAATACCGGACAATAAGTGAATTGCTGTTCTCACGAAGATGAGTCAGCCACCAGGCCAGATAGTTGGCATCGAGATAGGTGCCATCAGAAAAACGGATATTATCATTAATCCGTATGTCCATCGCAGCGCCGATAATTTTCGTCACCTCGGCCAGATTGGCGACAATGGTATCAGCGTTTCGGAGAAACAATGGCTCGCGATCAGGCATAAACGCCGCCAGCGGAAGATCGGTACCCAAGGTCAACGTCGCAGTTGGGTCGATTTCGGCAGTAGCAATTATCGCCCGACAACTATCAGCAATGCCGATGGCATCCAGTTTAACAATC
>CAZGLR010000179.1:0-5002 GCA_964526635.1 uncultured Ignavibacteriales bacterium
TTCCAGTGTTTCCGGGTTAACAATGATTACTTCAAGGCCATCTCCAACTTGACCTACGCGTCTGGATCGGGAGTAGGGGGAGATTTTTGGCCTGCGTTCAAGGACCGCAGGCCACCCAAGATTCGGTTTTACGCCAGCGTCTTGCTCATCACCACGCTGCGGTAATTGGTTTCGTCCCACGAACAGTATTCGATAAAGCGATAGCCGCGCTTCTCATACCATTTGATCAACTCGGCCGCCGGTTCGGCGGTATCGAAAGCCAGCTCGGTGATGCCCTGCGCAAGGCAATATTTCTCGACATGTTCGAGTAAGGCCGAACCGATCCATCGACCCTGATAGCTCGGATCGACCGAGAACTGGCCGAAATGAGCGACGGCGGGATTGTCGAGCCATGGCGTATCATGGCCGGTGTGCGGCATCTTGAAGGTGATGGTGCCGATAAGACGGCCGTCGAACTCGGCGACAAAACAGGTACCGGTTTTGATGCGTTCGCGGGTGACATCGACGCCCTGATTACAGGCAACGAAGTAAAGGCCCTGGTCGGCGTGGATGGAGTAGGCGTCGTTGAGGATGCGGGTAATTTCCTCGAGAGAGTCGGTCTCCCGGAGTTCACGGATAATGAGTTTCGATTGTGGCATGTAGTATTATATGCGATGGCGATAGATTCGGCTATGGGAAAATGGGGGGGAATTAATACGGCGACAGGATGACCCGCCGCCTGGGGCGCCTTCCCGCCAAAATAAATATGGCTACCTCCGGCTGGAACCCACAGTAAGCCGATAGGCCACCCGTTCATAGTTGTTATACGCTAAAACCGCATTCTATTCAAGCGGTGATGTGCCAGGAGAACTGAGACAACAGCCATGCCGGATACAAGAAGTATAGTATTAAATGGTCGACCAATCTGTACATCGAGATAACTCATACGCATGAGATCACAAATATAGGTTAATGGATTTATTGTCGCAATCCATCGGATCGGGGCGGGTGCTGCATCGATATTGTAATACATTGAACTGGCGAATGTTAATGGCAAGGTTATCAGCATCATCAGGATTTCACGAACATCATCGCGTTTAATCATTACGCCGGCGATGACTCCAATGGAATGCCAGATCGCAACGCCGAGAATGACGGTGTATATGAGTAATAGCCCTCGTTCGAAGTTTAGATTTGGCAATTTATTGATGATAAGGGCGGCCATTGTTCCAAGGATTATGATCTTGATCACGGTGAGTAAAAATTGTGTCAGAAATTTGCTCCAGTAATATCCACGCAGCGATGGCTTAGACAGGGCAATAATCGCCAAAATCCCCGTTCGCTTGTCCATACGAATAAAGGCAAGACTTTGCCCGAAAAGTACAAAAGACATATAACCGAACAAGCCCGGTGTGAAATACTCGATATAGGCAAAGGTGGTGCCATCGATTTCAATACCGCCGATGCTTCTGGTAAGAGTCGTCGCAAAGAATAGAAGCAGAATAATCGGCATCAGGAATTGGCCGGTCAGGCCGAAAATACTACCCAGGGCGACTTTCGATTCTCTCCAGATCAGATATCTCATGATTCCTCGCGCTGAAAGCGACGGAATACGTCGGTCAGGCTGGGTTGATCGATGATAACATCAGTGACTACACCTGACTGGATTGCAGCTTTCAGAACAAGATGAAGATTGAATTCATTTGCGTTTCCGGTCACTGTTATTCGTGAGCCGTTCTTTGCCTCTATTCGACACGGATCAAAAAGGTGATCTATATTTTCAGGCAGTTTTTGAAACAAAATAGAAACGCTTCTCAATTTAGTGTATGATTTTAGCTGTTCAGGTGTCCCGATTCGGTCTATGTGACCGTTTTTTAAGAAAGCGATTCTGTCGGACAAATATTCTGCCTCGGTCATATCATTGGTGGATAAAATAATTGTCTGACTGTTTTCTTTTCTTTGCCGTAAAATAAGGTTCCAGACTTTGTATTTGCCTTCAACATCGATGCCCAGAGTCGGTTCGTCCAGAAACAGCACCGGTCGATTCGATAGAAGATTGCACCCCGCTTGTACCCGTCGGAATTGTCCTCCCGACAATGCCACTACCGGGTTATTTTTTTTTGATTCAAGATCGAGTTCTTTCAAAATATCGGATGATTTGCTCTCGGCTTCCTTGCTGTTTAACTCGAAAACCCCGGCATAGAATTTGAAATTATCCCATACACTGAGAAATGGATCCAGGGCGTTACCCTGGGGCATCAACGTTACACTGTGTCTAACTGTTTTCGTCTCACGGACAATGTCTTTCCCCAAAATGGAGGCAATTCCGGACGATGGTTTGAGAAGGGTAGTCAGGATGTTGATAAGTGTGGTTTTGCCGGCGCCATTGGGACCAAGCAGGGTAAATATCTCACCATCGCGAACTTCAAGAGAAATATTCGATAATGCGCTCACCTTGCCATAGGACTTACAGAGGTCTTTTGTGTGGACTGGAATCAATACATCCTTCTCCTATCATCAGGCGGTAATTTGGGACACCAAGGACTTGTACTAAAAGCGTCATTACCATTCTTCCAAGCATCGCGATAGCAAGCACCTCTATTTATAATGCATAATATAAAATAATCGCAGTAAGAACACATAGAATTCTTGAAATCAGTGCGCGAGGGAGAAGTAAATTTCATCGTTTTTTGAGAATTCCAAATGTCAATTATTGAATCCTTTGTTGCATCCCCGAGAATAAATTCAGAAGTGCATGGCAATTGTTCACAGGGAATAGCCATACCACCAGAAGTAATCAGCATGCTTAATCTACCGGCACTGCAATGAGGTCTGTTTATAAAATCATCCATTTTTTCCTCAAACGATTTGTCAGTATCACTAATGAATGCAGAAAATTGGATGAAACCTGAAGAATCCTGACTATTCATTCTTTGTACCAAATCGTTAAGTTTACGGATTTTATGCTCTGGCACAAAAAGAATGTCTTTATGTCTGTAAGCAGTGCGATGATATTGACTTAATCTAATTAAGGGAATGTTTAGTTTTTTCAAAGTCTCTAGCAATTCAGGTATATGATCAATATTCAATCCAGTAACTACAGAATTTGTTGTAGTTATAATGCCAGCAGTTTGAAGCTCAGAAATTGTTTTGATTATTCTTTCGGCATAATTAGATACACCGATCATAACTTTGTTCAGATTGTCATCTATGGCGTCTATACTTACTTGAATATTTTTTAATCCCAATTTCTTTAAGTGATTAATTGTTGCATTGTCTAAAAACTGTTTTGTCGAAAGTTGAATGGGTATTTTGGCTGCCAAGACAACCTCAAGAATTTTTAAGACGTCCTTTCTGACAAACGGATCACCGCCAGATACTAATAAATACTCGATACCTAAATCAATAGATTGCATAATAATGGACTCAATTTGGCTATAATTCATTTCGCCAAGAATTCTATTTTCCTCTTTTTCAGAATAGCAATAAATGCATTCTCGATAACACCTCTGCGTTACCAAAATGCCCATATATAGCGGAAACAAGCATTTAATCTGTTTGATATCTATTTCTATACTTGGCATTACAAAGCCGCTTGGATTGTCATGACGGATGCATTTATCAGTTTCAATTAAATATGGCTGCCATGTTGCCATAAAATTATCAAATACTTTTTCTAGTTGCTCTCCTTGTAATCCAAAAATATATTCTGCATTCTTTTTAACTTGCTCAAGGTCATTGGCGCCATTTAAAAATGATAGCAGTATTGCTGTATTTGGGTGAAGAGCAAATTGGTCAACGAGATCCATTTGTATATCATCAAAACGATAAAATAAGATATTGGAACGCGTTTTTTTCAGTTTGTACTTCGGATCTAGAGCTAACATAATTGTTATTCCCAATTTGTGTATGAATTGATTGCCATGATAAGAGACCGTTCGATTGAACGATCTCTTAAATCGATCATAGAGCAAACATCATGCACCAGCAAGCAAGGCATAGTACGGTACAGCCTCCTCCGCAAGCTGCCCCAATTGTTAGAGTAGATGATATTTGTTGCCCCGCCGGCGTATCAAGGAGACCGGCCGCATGCATCGACTCTTTGAGAGATACAAGTTCCATATAGAACTCCCAACTTTGATTTAGTTGATTAGGTGACATTCATGAGGCAATGGCAAGATGGTATACTAACATACAATACTTATATAGCGTTGTCAATAGCAAAATATAAAAAAATAAAATATTCGTCACTCCAGCGAGAAATCCATGAAGCCGAGCCAGCTGATGCCGACATTTACCCAGCCGAGTTTCTTCGACTGGCCGTCGATATTGCCGTAATTTGTGACATCGCCCATACCGGCAGCGAGATTGACAAACAGATGCTCGCGTGTGTATTTCGAAAACGGCACAAACCCCTGGGCCCGAATCGCGAACATGGTTGATTTTTCTACTATGCCGGTCGGGAATGGCTCGCTGTATTCGCCCTCGACATCCTCCCAGGGTGTGGTCCATTCGGCGTATAATGATCCCTCACCATGGCGCCTGACAGCGCCCTCGGCCTCGAAAAAAAATCGTTCGGTCGGCCACCATCGCAATTTGACCGAAAGCGAGTCGGCGTCGGGTCCCAATGGATGCCCGATCGGTTTATTGCGAAAGAGATGGCGATTGCGCGGATCGATTTGATGATAAGTCCGATTGGTGATACGGACATATTCGGTTTTGATGTCGGGAATCAGGGTACCGATAGCGCCATTGCGCTGAGCGCCGATCATGATGCCGATTTCGGCCGGTTCCTGGTCGCCCTGTTCTTTGTTGTCGATCTGGAAATCATCCACTAAAAGCTGACCATAGAGCATGTAGCCCTGAGCCGGCAGGGCGGTAAAGTCGAAACCGAGCATGGTGTTATCGTCGATATCCTCGTTGAGCTGAATAGCGTGGAAGAAATGCAGCGGATTGAGATAATACAACTCAAGCGAGCGGCCCTCGCCGCCATAGAGGGTCGTCTCAAAGGCTCCGATGCGGA
>CAZGLR010000180.1:0-1369 GCA_964526635.1 uncultured Ignavibacteriales bacterium
ATTGCATATGCTCAGCAAGGTAGCCCGACGGCGCAAGGCTGTCAAGGAGATGTCGTATCGCTGCGGATCAAAACTGGAATCGGCCGGATGATTTTATAGGTGGCAAAGACTCCGATGGGGTAACCGTTACGCCAGGCCGGCTTGTACCGGCAGCTGAAGGCTTCGGCCTCGATCTCCTCTTCCCAGGGAGAATCGGGATAATTGCAGGTTGATGTTTTAACTTCAGTGACAGTACCTTCATTATTGATATATATCTTCAAATCGCTGGTAATGATATTCGATGACATACGGTAGGCCTGTGAGGTACAGGCCGGATGGGCGCAATTGACCATTTCCGGCGGCATGTCGTGCATTGTCTCAACGGTAAAGCCAGAGAAACAATGAGCGGCATCGACAATCTCCGGTTTTGATTCTGAAGGAAATTCTTCGCCTATCTGTCTTTGACCGCGATATTCACAGCTACTTGCAAGAAGCAAAACCAGTGCACTCAGAAGTCCCGCAGTGAGGATAGACTTCATACGCACCTCCAATACTCTACTACTGTATCGGCAGTTCCAGAGTCTCACCAAAGAAAAAAAGAATTTATTAGTCTCCAAACTGACATTTTATTTATGGTGAAAGCCGATCCCGGATGAAATGAAAAAATTAGCTGCACTACATGAACAATGTACAAGCTATATTCTAATTCAATTCGGCGCAATTATTTTTTAACCCTCAAGATGGAAAAATAACCATGCATAAACCAATGACTTTTTATCTCACCGACGTTTTCGCCACCGGGCCATATTCAGGAAACCAACTGGCAACACTGATTATAAACAGCGCGGTGGACGATGATACCATGCAGGCGATCGCCCGTGAAATCAACTTCTCGGAAACGACCTTTATTCTCAATACGGCTGCGCGCGACGGCGGCTATGATGTCCGAATTTTCACCCCGGCCGTGGAGTTGCCGTTTGCCGGGCACCCTGCGCTCGGGACTGCGGCGGTAATAAGAAAATACATACAGCAACCACCGCAGAATCAAGTTCGGCTCAATCTCAAAGTCGGACAGATTCCGGTGGAATTCGATGACACTGCCGCCGACAGCCTGGCCTGGATGACACAAATTCCGCCAAGTTTCGGGGAGAAATTCCAGCCGTCTGTTATCGTACCGATACTGGGGCTGGCCGAAAGTGATATCGTTTCCGATTTCCCGATTCGCGAAGTTTCGACCGGGGTGCCGACGATTATCGTGCCGGTACATGATCTGGCGACACTCCGACGGATTAAAGTTGATCTGGCCAGATACTACAGCCTGATCGAGAAGATCGAAGCGAAATCAATTACTGTCTTTTGTCGCGGCGGGTATCGCGATAACCAGCAGGTG
>CAZGLR010000180.1:1379-4997 GCA_964526635.1 uncultured Ignavibacteriales bacterium
ATCCATGGCCATGCAGTGGAAGCGCGCCTTTATGCCGAGGATCCGGCCACCGGCAGCTGCAATGGCTGCCTTGCCGGATATCTGGTTGAGTATCGTTGTTTTGGTGATGAAACTATTGATCTTATTGCGGGCCAGGGCAATGAAATCGGGCGGCCGTCGGAGTTGCATTTGAGGGCGCATCGTCTGGCTGATGACAAGATTGAGATTCGGGTCGGTGGCCGGGTAAATTTCGTCGCCGAAGGGAAGTGGTATTGATGGGGGCGGAAATTGCAGAATCTTCGATTCCGCACTGATCGGGCCGGCAGACCCGGCCCCTACGACTGATTGTATCTTACAAAATCGAAATCGTCTGTAGGGGCGAGGATCCCCTCGCCCGATGATCGATTGCATCAACCGATAGAGATTGTATCGACCTCCCAACGGGCCGGCAGACCCGGCCCCTACGATTGATTGCATTTAAATGGATCGATGCTGGCACACCCGGTCGCGGGATCCGGCGGGCTGATAAGCCGATACAAGATTTGACTCCCTCGCCTCACCCATAAACGGGTGAGGTACCCATGTATATAGAAGGATGTTGTGGGTGGCCTGCGGTCTTTGAACACAGACCGAGAGTTGGATTATTCACAATGGCCCGGGTTCAAGGACCCCGGGCCACCCCATTTCAATTTTTACATGGATAAAATATCCCTTACCGCACCCAGCGTCCGGGTGCGGTTATTAATTGCACTTTCAAGCTCTGGCAGGCTCCATCATTATCCGGAAATGCCATTGGTCGGTAGATCCTGTGTCTTAAACCTATAGCAGAATCGGTGCCGTAAAGCGGGAACCCGACATATCTTGAAAGATAGATGCACGGTACCCATCAGAATGGTGGGGCAATGGGAATTATATACAGCGAGTCCGCACCCCGCGTATGCGGTACCGTCAGGGTCACAGCCCCCAATGCAAAAACCCCCTCGATAGAGGGGGTTTTTGGTGATGCAAACATCTGAAGCATTTCGCACGTCGCTAAAGCATCGAAGGTGATTGTAACAGCCGTGCGCGGCTTAGTACATACCGCCCATGCCGCCCATACCACCCATGCCGCCCATGCTTTCCGGCATCGCCGGAGCTTTGTCTTTCTCCGGTTTGTCGGCGATAATCGCGTCGGTGGTCAAAAGCAGACCGGCAATCGAACCGGCATTTTCGAGCGCAATACGGGCTACTTTGGCCGGATCAATGACACCAGCCTTGACCATATCTTCATAGACATCGGTCTGGGCATTGTAGCCGAATGACGCATCACCGGCCCGGACCTTGGAAACCACGATCGAGGCTTCGACTCCGGCATTGAGAGCGATTTGACGGATCGGCTCCTCGAGCGCGCGACGGATAATCAGCGCACCGAGTTTCTCGTCACCGGTCATATCAAGCTGTTCAACCGTTTGGACTGCGCGCAGCAGGGCTACGCCGCCGCCCGGGACGATTCCCTCTTCGACCGCGGCACGGGTCGCGTTCAGGGCGTCTTCCACACGGGCTTTCTTTTCCTTCATTTCAGTCTCGGTGGCAGCGCCGACATTGATCACAGCCACACCGCCGGCCAGCTTAGCCAGGCGTTCCTGCAGCTTTTCGCGGTCGTAGTCGGACGTCGTCTCTTCGATCTGACGACGGATGCTATCGATACGACCCTTGATATCGGCGGTGTTACCGGCGCCCTCGACGATCGTCGTGTTATCTTTGTCAACCGAGATCTTCTTGGCGTTGCCGAGATCATCGATGACAGCGTTTTCGAGCTTGAAGCCAACTTCCTCGGAGATAACCTTGCCGCCGGTCAGGATGGCGATATCTTCGAGCATGGCTTTACGGCGATCACCGAAGCCCGGAGCCTTGACCGAACAGACTTTCAGAGTGTTGCGCAGCTTGTTGACGACCAGAGTGGCCAGCGCTTCGCCCTCGACATCCTCGGCGATAATCAGAAGGGGTTTACCCATCTGGGCGACTTTTTCGAGCACCGGCAGAAGATCCTTCATCGAAGATATCTTCTTGTCATGGATCAAAACGAGCGCGTCTTCCAGCACGGCTTCCATATTGTCCGGATCGGTTACGAAATACGGCGAGAGGTAGCCGCGATCGAACTGCATACCCTCAACCACGTCCATATAGGTTTCGGCGGTCTTGGATTCTTCGATCGTGATGACACCATCTTTACCTACTTTTTCCATCGCATCGGCGATCTGCTTGCCGATGAAGGTATCGTTGTTGGCCGAAATCGCGCCGACCTGGGCGATTTCATCCTGGCTGGAAATATCTTTAGCCAGATTCCTGATGGAATCGACCGCCGCGGTAACAGCCTTGTCAATACCGCGCTTGACCGCCATCGCGTTGGCCCCGGCGGTGACATGCTTGATACCTTCTTTGTAGATAGCCTGGGCGAGAACTGTGGCGGTGGTGGTACCGTCACCGGCGACATCGGAGGTCTTGGAAGCAACTTCCTTGACCATCTGCGCGCCCATGTTTTCGAAAACGTCTTCGAGCTCGATTTCCTTGGCCACCGTGACACCATCTTTGGTGATAGTCGGCGATCCGAACTTCTTATCGATACTGACATTGCGGCCGCGGGGTCCGAGCGTGACCTTCACGGCGTTGGCCAGCTTATCCACGCCAATGCGCAGTTTTTCGCGAGCCTTGGCATCGAATTCTATGATTTTAGCCATAGTCTATTAGTCTCCTTTAACTTGCTTAGTCAACAATTGCCAGAACGTCGGATTCACGCATGATCAAAAGATCATCCCCGTCAACCGAGATTTCGGTGCCGGAGTATTTGCCATAGAGAATCTTGTCACCCTTTTTAACATGCATCGGGACAGTCTTGCCATCGTCAGTCTGACGGCCATCGCCGACCGCCATGATTTCACCCTGCATGGGCTTTTCCTTGGCGGTATCGGGGATAATAATCCCGCCGCGCTTGACTTCTTCCAGTTCGATCGGCTTTACCAGAACCCGGTCAGCCAACGGACGAATTGCCATATTCAGTTCCTCCTCAACAATCCGTTAGAGTTGTTAAGTATTTTATTTTCAAAAGTTTACGATTTTTTCAGCCTTTTGTTATTAGCACTCATACTCAACGAGTGCTAACAATTTGGAGATAAAAAAAAGCGCCCGAAAAGTCAAGCGATTTTTATGGTTTAACCCGTTTTACCGGCCGGAGTTCCGTGAAATCGCGATTTTTTCATAAATATCTCTGTGATTAATGGGGATAGTCACTTCTCAGGCGATACCGTTGGATATCAGCTCAGAATCGTAGGGCAGCCTTCCCGAAGAAGGCTGCCATTACAATAGTTCCGGCACGCGAAGCGGCTGGCTTCTATGGAAGCTGCCCTACCGCGAGCGGTGACCTGTGGCTGAGGCCCGCCCAATGCTTGGCACAGGGGCGACTATTCTGGCGTGTATTCGTAGGGCCATATATCAGGACATGTGTTACACTATGTATCAGGTCATGCGCTACGGTAAGAATCAGGATATCCGTTACACCATATATACCGTTACCCGGCACACAGATTATGCGGGATTAGAAATCGATTAGTCGTAACCCACTCGCAGAGTGGGTTTCAAGTTGATCCTGCTGAGTACGATATT
>CAZGLR010000181.1:0-4963 GCA_964526635.1 uncultured Ignavibacteriales bacterium
GGGCATAGCTCCCTGTCGGGGGTAAACCCACCTCGGAGAGGCGGGTTACGATCAGAGAATAATAAAGCCCGGCCGTCATTCACTGACAGCCGGGCTGATTTTTTGGGAAGATAGCTGCTCTGTTGGGATACCCGTTTACAGCAGTGTGATATTTACCCCGAGTCCGAGCGTTTCTTTGAAGCGTCCTTTGAGATTAACTTCTTTGTCATAGAGTAACTGGGTGTACAGATTCACCGAGATGATTTTGGTGATTTTGGCAGTGATAGTGTTTTCCCAGTTGATATCGACCGCTTTCCAGTAGTCTTCGGCTTCGGTGCCTTCGAGATCATCGCTTTCGGAGTTGTACAGCGCTTTGAAGAGGGTCAGTTTGCTGACGTATTTCAGTTTGTCGGAGAAGGTCAGGGAGGCGTCGGTCACCAATTCCATACCGCTTTCGATGATAGTAGTATCTTCGGTGACGCCGCTGATGATTGTCTGCTGCAGGGCGGCGCCGAAGCGGCTGATGATTTCGTCTTTGTCCTTCTGGTAGAAGCGCCGTGCCACACCAACTGATTCGGTTAACTTCAACGGCGTCAGATGCCGTTTTTCATTCTCGATGCTG
The DNA here is from genome assembly GCA_964526635.1 of uncultured Ignavibacteriales bacterium. Lineage (GTDB taxonomy): Bacteria > Zixibacteria > MSB-5A5 > GN15 > JAAZOE01 > CAZGLR01. The sequence goes on from CAZGLR010000181.1 coordinate 602, forward strand.
GCGTCGACGAACTGCGTCTGAATGCGGAAGGCCGCATAGGGGTCAACAACCATCCCAAGAGTGAACCGTCCGACATGTTCCCAGTCGATCAGGTCGGTGGTTTTCTGGGGTTTTTGCCAATTGTTGGTCTCTCGATCCTGGATGTGCGTTTGGCCGAACGAGAGTTTCAATTTCGTGCTGTAGTTGAATTTCTCGCTTAGCTGCTTTTCGGCGCTGGCATTGAAGTTGCCCACCCAGTTGACCTGGCCGGCTTCGCCGCCTTCCCATGAATCGCTATAGGCTGATTGGGTCACGGAAAAATCAAAAACCGCCGAGACCAGCCAACCGGGATCATCCTCCTGCGCCATCGCAAATGATACACTCAGTACCAGGCACAATGCTAAAAGGGTAAAAAACTTCGCCATGTGAAATCTGCCTCCCAGCTTATGCTGCATTTACCTGATGCATGTGAACATCCTGCTGCGGGAACGGAATCGAGATACCCTCGGCGTCGAAGGCTTCCTTGACCGCCCGCGTGAAATCGAATTTGAAGCCCCAGTAATCGCCGGTAGCCACCCACGGCCGCACTACGAAATTCACGGAGCTGTCGGCCAGTTCGGCTACGGCCACGGCCGGCGCCGGTTCTTTGAGGACGCGGCTGTCTTCAGCAACCAACCGTTCCAGAACGTTCTTGGCTTTCTTAATGTCATCACCGTAACCGATACCGAAGACCATGTCAACCCGCCGTTTGTCATTCGCTGAGTAGTTTTCGATAGTGCTGCTCATGATGGCACTATTGGGTACGATGACTTTGACATTGTCGGGAGTGTTGAGATGAGTCGAGAATATTTGAATCGAATCGACTACGCCGGCTGATCCGCCCGCAACGATATAATCGCCGGTTTTAAACGGCCGAAAAGTGATCAGCATAACGCCGGAGGCGAAATTCGACAGGGACCCCTGCAGAGCAAATCCCACGGCCAGACCGGCGGCACCGATAACAGCCACGAATGAGGCCGTTTGTATTCCGAGAGCACCGAGTGTGACAATAAATAATAACGCCAGCAGGGCTATTTTCGTCAGGCTGAGCACGAACTTGGCCAAAGTGGAATCGGTATTGCTGCGGCTGAAGACACCACGAATGACACTGACGATAATGCCAATGACGATGCGACCGATAATCAAAATCGCCAGGGCGGCGGCGATTTTCAAGACAAATGGATAAGCCATTTGCACCAGGCTGGTCAGAGTGATATTTTCCACGTGTTTACCTCCAATTTACATCCCGTTTGATGGAATATACGAAAGGCGCGCCGTACCACCCCAGGTGATGTAAGTCATTACCCGAACATATGAATGCCAAATACGATGAGCCTTATATTCCCCGTATTGACTTAAGAAAACCCCGATTTCCCCCATCGGTTCCCCGGAAGATACTAAAAAAGTGTATGTATGTAGTCTATAATTCCTGTCGGCCCTGGAGGGCCCGCGTAATGGTGACGCCATCGGCATATTCCAGATCGCCGCCGACTGGCAGTCCGCGGGCGATGCGGGTAACTTTTACCCCGAATGGCGCTGTCAGCTTTTGCAGATACATGGCGGTGGCCTCACCCTCGACATCAGGATTGGTGGCGATAATCAACTCCAGCACACTGCCGTTAAGCCGTGAGAGCAATGGTTTGATATGGAGATCATCAGGTCCGATGCCATCGAGTGGCGACAGACGCCCGCCGAGAACATGATACAGGGGGTTGAATGATTCCGCGCGTTCCAGTGCGATAATATCGCTGGCTTCTTCGACCACGCAGATAATCGTCTGGTCGCGGTCGTCGTCGGTGCAGACTGCGCAGGGATCGGTTTCGGAAATATTATAGCACACCGAGCAGGTACCGACCTTTTCCTTAACAGCGATTAGCGCGGCAGCCAGGTCGCGGATTTCTTCTTCGGGCGTCTTGAGGATGTGGAAGGCAAGGCGCCCGGCGGTTTTACGGCCCACGCCCGGCAGTTTGGAAAGAAGCGAGACCAGCCGGGCCAGCGATTCTGATGATTGATACATAAGCGCTTAAAACGGCAAATTGAGCCCGGGAATATTCATACCCCCGGTCAGGGCGGACATTTCCTGGGCCTGTAATTCACCGGCTTTTTCACGGGCCTGATTAACCGCGCTGAGAATTAAATCTTCCAGCATTTCGACGTCGTCGGGATCGACAACTTCCTTTTCGATCTTGATGGAGATAATTTCCTGGCGGCCGTTGGCGACGACTTTGACCATGCCGCCACCGGCGGTACCCTCGACAGTTTTTTCGCCGAGACCGTTTTGTATTTCTTCCATCTTCCGTTGCATCTTGGCGATTTGCTTCATCATGTCGCCCATGCCTTTGGCCATGGTGAACTCCTTTATCTCTGATTAATCGACTTTTTTCCGGCCAATTATTTCGCCATCGATATCATCGACCAGCCTTTTCAATTCCGGGTCTTTGTCGAACAAATCGGCAGTATTTATCGGCGCCGCCGGATCATCGACTGTCTGGGCCACTTCCTTTTTCTCAGCCGGTGCGGCTTTCTCCATAATAAACGAAACGGTTACGGCGATTCCGTAATATTCCGTCAGGATTTTTTCGATCATGGCCTTTTTCTCGGGCCGTTCCACCACCTGTTTATTCATTTCGCGGCCGGGTTCGAATCCGATCGTGATCAAATTTTCTGTGACCGAGCTGAGGGATCCCATCGCCAGCATGGTGGCGATCATGGTGTTTTTCTTCTTCAGCACCTCGAGGAATTTGCGCCAGCTCATTTGCACCCGGGGCAGGTTCAATGGTTTACCGGGATCATCGGCAACTGCCGTCGGCGGACTCGGCTGTTCCTGATTTTCCGGCGGCGGGGGCGGGTGATGTGATCCCCGGAGATCGTCATCGGCCCCGTCAGGCTTTGGGCGTTTGGGCCTCCCCGGTGGCGGTGCCGACGGTTTATCCAGAAGTGTCCCGCCCGGCGAGGGCGCCCGGCCCGACCCGGCTGATTGCGACAGACGGTTGAGCCGTTCGATCACTTCCTGCATGGTAATCGAGGATTCCAATTTCACCAGTCGCACCAGGCAGATTTCAAGAAAAATCCGTTCGTCGTAGCCCTTCTTGAGCTGCGACAGCAGTTCCGAAAGAACCTGTGTCATGCGCAGAATATCGGATTCGGTGAACAAGGTGGCCTGGCGGATCAATGCTTCTTTTTCCGAGGGCGGAATATCCAGCAGGCGGTCAGGTTGTTCTGCCGATTTCTGTACCAGCAGGTTGCGCAGGTACTCGATAAAATCGTTGACGAATTCCTTTATATCGAAACCGGAATCAAATAACACTTTGACTTTTTCAAAAATTGGTTCGGTTTTGCCGGCGGAGATGATATCGAGCAGATCGGAGAAGAATTGACGGTCGACTATCCCCAGCGTCTGGGCGGTAACATCGCGCGTGATGGCGCCATCGACTAAAGCCATCATCTGATCCAGAAGCGACAGGCTGTCGCGCACCGAACCCTCACCCTTGCGGGCGATGAGGTAGAGGGCGTCGTCGTCGATCTCGACTTTTTCCAGGTCAGCCAGTTTTCGCAGATGCGCCACCAGGTCGCGGGCCTGCACCCGGCGGAAATCATATCGCTGCGTACGAGAGAGTATCGTCTGCGGTACCTTATGCGGTTCGGTGGTGGCGAAGATAAAGACAGCATGATCAGGCGGTTCCTCGAGTGTTTTCAGCAGGGCATCGAAGGCCGAGGGGGACAGCCGATGAACTTCATCGATAATAAACACCCGCTTTTTCCCGGTGGTGGGAAGGTAGCGGATATTTTCACGCAGGGTCCGGACATCATCGACTCCGGTATTGGAGGCGGCGTCGATTTCGAGGACGTCGAGAGATGATCCGGTGATGATCTCGCGGCAATTGGAGCATTCGTTGCAGGGCGTCGGGGTCGGACCCTTCTGGCAGTTCAGGGCTTTGGCGAGGATGCGGGCGGTGGTGGTTTTACCGGTGCCACGCGGTCCGGTGAAAAGGTAGCCGTTGGCAATACGGTCAGTCTGAACCGCCCGGGCCAGGGTTTTGGTGATATGAGCCTGCGCGATCACATCTTCGAAACGCAGCGGTCGATATTTGAGAGCCAGTACCTGGTAAGCCATACCCGCGCCGGGCGTTTTTGGGTTAGAATCAACCGGATCGATTCGGCCGGCTCCAGGCGAAACTGTATCACACGACTACGTCACCTACCGCTGCTACCTTCCGGTCCTGACGGGGTTTGGCGGGCAGCCGTTGTACAGGACCCGGAGCCGGCCGGGATCGACCCGGTATGTCGTCGGTCGCCGCCGCCGCGGCCGCGCCCGCCGGCAGCAACGGTGTCGTGTTCCTGCCG
>CAZGLR010000182.1:0-4690 GCA_964526635.1 uncultured Ignavibacteriales bacterium
TATGTGCTATACTATGGGACTTGGCGTCGATGGCGTCTGGTGGGCGCTGACGATTACCACCTGGATCAAGGGAATAGCGATCGTCTACTGGTTTCGCCTTGGCCACTGGAAAAAGACCGGGCTGATCACGAATTGAGTTTTGTTGATGACGTCGCAGGTAAAAATCGCGAGTATAATAATCGAAGGAGTGTGTAACTGTGGAGAAATTCGTTCGTTTTGAATACCAGGGAAGCGAATGCTTCGGTCGTTATGATGGAGATCAAATTGAGATCATTAAGGGGGCGTACTGGGAAAAGTTCGAGCCGATCAATGAATTCGTCGGCTATGAGGACGTCAAACTCCTGTGTCCGGTGCAACCCAGCAAGATCATTTGTGTCGGTTTGAATTATCATGCTCACGTCGAACATTCACAATCCGCTGCGACTGCTCCCGAACGGCCGCTGATATTTCTTAAACCGCCGAGTGCGTTGATCGGCCCCGGCACCACTATCGAATATCCCGATTCGGTCGATCGGGTCGATTATGAAGCCGAACTGGGTGTCGTTATCGGGAAGCGTGGACGCAAGATTTCGCAAAAGGATGCCCTCGAGCACGTGTTCGGTTACACCTGTGTCAATGATGTCACCGCCAGGAAAGTCCAGAAAGCCGATGGCCAGTGGACCAGGGGGAAGGGATATGATACCTTCTGCCCGGTCGGACCATACGTTGTCCGCGGTGTTGATGTTTCCGACGTCGCTGTCGAAGCATACCTCAATGGCAAGCAGAAGCAGCATGGCCGCACGGCCGATTTTATTTTCCCGATCCCATACCTGATTGAATTCATATCGGAATGTATGACACTCGAAGCCGGAGATATCATCTCAACCGGAACGCCGCAGGGCATCGACCCCATGCAGCGGGGCGATATGGTGGAAGTTCGGGTCGAAAATGTCGGTTCGCTGGTAAATACGGTTGCATAGGATACCTGAAATGACAGAACGGCTTTATTATACCGACAGCAGTCTGCTTGAATTCGATGCTGCCATCACGGGTGTGGAGGAAATCGGGACCGCCAGGTATGCCATACTCCTTGACCGTTCGGCATTTTATCCGACATCAGGCGGGCAGTTGCATGATATCGGTGAACTGAGTGGGGTACCCGTCGTTGAGGTTGTAGAAGATAACAGTCGCATATGGCACATTCTTGATCGAAAGCCGCCGTTTGGCCCGGGCGATACCGTTGCCGGTAAAATCGATCGACTTCGCCGCCGCGATAATATGCAAAAACATACCGGACAGCATATTCTCTCGCAGGCCTTTGTCCGTATATGCGGGGCCGAGACAGTCAGTTCCCGCCTTGGTGAGAGTGATTCAACTGTTGACCTGAGTATCCCCGATGTGACCGATGACCAGATAATCGCGGCCGAAGATCTGGCTAATCAGATTATTTTTGAAAATCGCCCGGTAACAGTTTCGTTTGTGCCGTTTGATGATCTGGCGCAGATTCCCCTGCGCAAGATACCACCGCGTGGCGATGGAGATTTTCGTGTTGTGACAATCAAAGATTTTGACTGGTCGGCCTGCGGCGGGACACATTGTGCGGCTGCCGGGGCGGTCGGGATTATCAAGATTACCACGCGCGAGAAAATACGGGGAACACTGCGGCTGCACTTTTTGACCGGCCATCAGGCAGTTGCGGACTATCGCTGGCGCTTCGAGCAGATCGAGGGTATCTCCAATATCTTCACCCGCCATGCTCGTGAATCGCTTGATGCGGTAAGGCAGATGATCGATGAGATGGATGTTCTCCGCCGAAAAAACGCCGATTTGCATAAACAACTGCTGCCGGTTTTGATAGACAAGTGGCATACCGAAGCTGTGGTGATAGCGGGGCATCGCGTGATTGCACTCGATCTTTCCGATCAGGATATGAAGGCGGCCAAACAGACCGCCGTGAGTATAATTAACGCGCATGATGATATTGCCCTGATCGGACTTGACGATAAATTGATGGTGGCTGTCCCGGGCGATTCTCACTCGGCGGCCGATATATTAAAAAGAGCTGCGGAACGTTTCGGCGGTCGTGGCGGCGGCTCTCCGCAACTGGCCCAGGGTGGCGGGTTTAAACCGGAGGATGTGAAATATATCCTGAGCCATCCGGAAGCGATATTGCACGAGTAAAAGGACATATGCGAGCAATTCATCTGATGGCTTCACTGATAGTTGTGATCGTGCTGCTTGCGGGCGCGATGGTTTCTGCACAATCGAAGCCGTTGTACATGAATGCCAGCCGGATGAATATTCGCCAGACTGATCTGGGCGAGGTCTGGATCGGACTTGGCAATGTGCATTTTCGCTCCGATTCCATCACTGTCCTGGCCGACAGCGCGAAATGGTATCGTGACCTCGATCGCATGGAGTGTTTTGGCAACGTTGAGGCCTTTGATTCGACGCATCATCTCTGGGCCGAGAAGGCAACCTACCTGCTCGATGATTCCATCCTTATCTGCGAAGAAAATGTGACCATAGTGTTCTCGCTCGATTCGATCCGTACCGAATCGCAATATGCCCGCTTCGATCAAAAGACTGAGGTCGTCTATCTCGAGATAAATCCAATATTGTTTTTGAATTATCCGGATTACGACCGGGTGGTGACCATAACCGGCGATTATCAGACCTTCTACGGTCCGACCAGTTTCGGCGAAGCCGAAGGCAATGTCACTATTGAATACCAGGATACCCGGGCCACTTCAGGTTGTGCCGAGTTTTACATCGATCAGAACCGTCTGGTACTCTTCCGTGAGCCATTTGCCCTGCGCGGCGGCTCGGAGCTCGATGGTGACACGATTGCGATTACGTTCTCCGAGTCAGAGCTTCGGAGAATTGACGTTACCGGACAGTCCGAAGCATATTTTATCGAAGACGAGGATACGCTGTCGGGTGAATTTTCGGGCGAGACAGAACTGTCGGCCCGCGATATATCGTTCTATTTTGAAAACGATGAAGTCCGCAAAATCTCGGCGGTAGGATCGGCTCGTTCGGTGTATATACCATCACCCGATGATACAACCGGCGCCGGAAAAAACTATGTCTCCGGCGATTCGATTTTTATCTATGCCAAAGACAACAAGTCGACAAAAATCGAGGTCACGGGCGGCGCCGAGGGAACATATATCACCGAAACAAGAGTCGAAAAGGACGTGGCTGACACTGCTGCGGCTGATGATACCATTGCGACAGCAACGAAAATCGATCCCTATATCCTCGCTGAAATGAAAGCGCAGGGGATAGTACCGAAAGACAGCATCCGTGCCGCTCTCGATTCGGCCGCAAATGAGGTGAAAGCGGATAGCGCAATAACACCCTCGCCGGATACGCTGATTGCACCGGAGTATGGCATCCCTGAACCGGATGATTCAATGCGGGTGATTCCGGATAGTGAAGCTGATACTACCCGGGACAGTTCTCTGGCCGTGCTCCGCGATACGACAGAGGCCGATACGACGGCACACATGCACATGGTCGAAGACAGTATTCATTACTCCGGCCGCTTCCTCGAGTTTTTTACACAGGAACGCATCCTGCGTATTACCGGCAATTCGGAAGTACGGCAAAAGGCGGCGGCGCTGACCGCACATACTATCGACTATGATATAGATTCCCGCATTGTCATTGCCAAAGCCAAGGTGGACAGTATCGGTGACTCAACCGTCGTGACTCCATTGGTGCTGGAAGACAATGCCGATCGCATTGCGGGCACTAAACTGGTGTATAATGTCGATACCAAAAAGGGTAAGATCGAAGACGCCACTACGAAATTCGAACGCTCGCAATATGCCGGGGAAGAGCTGTTTAAGGAGACTGAGGAGATCTTTTATGTTGAAGACGGCACCCTGGTGCCGTGTGAACTCGATGATCCCGGATTTCATTTTTATTCCAAACGGATGAAAGTTATCCATAATGATCGGGCCATTGCGCGGCCGGTCGTGTTATATATTGAAACGCTGCCGGTCATGGCGATACCGTATTATGTCTTCCCGCTCAAGCGCGGGCGGCATTCCGGTATTCTGCCGATCAGGCTGGGAAATTTCGAGCGGGGCGCCGGGTACATCGGTAACCTGGGCTACTACTGGGCGGCGTCGGAGTATTGGGATGTCATTTTTGCGATGGATTTCTTTGAAAACATCGGTGTGACCTTCAACAGCAAATTGAATTACAACAAGCGCTATGGCTACAATGGCTACGTAAATTTCAGCTATACCCGGGAAACGAGGGAGTTCAGTTCGTCAACATCGAAGCAGCAGTCATGGAAACTGAATTTCAACCATAATCAGACACTTCCCTATGATATCAATCTCGGTGCCTCGGGTTCTTTCGTGTCCCGCGATGAATACAATACTGACTACAGTATCGACCTTGAAGATCGTCTGAACCGTCAGTTGATCTCCAAAGCGACGTTCAGCAAGACGTTCGACTTCGGCTCGGCCTCGGTCAAGTTTGAAAACATCGACAATCTCGATCAGGATACCCGGACCACGACCCTGCCCGATGCATCTTTCGCTGTGCGCAATTTCCAGGTGCGGCCGTTTGGCGAGGGAAGTGAAGTTGACGGCAAAACCGAGCGACAATGGTACAATGAAATCATCGCACGATACAGTGGCCGTTTCCGATATCTGTTAACCGAGAATTCGTCAGAAAAGACCGGCAGTGT
>CAZGLR010000183.1:0-4656 GCA_964526635.1 uncultured Ignavibacteriales bacterium
GCTCAGCGTTGGTTTTCGCCACCCTCAGCGCTTCAGGTGAAATATCGGTTGCGGTAATCTCCAGGTCCGGGGTATCCAGCTTTGAGGTCACCGCCACGACACCCGAACCGGTTCCGATATCCAGCAGCCGTACCGGCTGCGATTCACATTGCCGTGCCGCCCGTTTGATCGAATCGACCAGCAGTTCGGTTTCCGGACAGGGCACCATGACTGCCTCATTCACAATAAATTTCCGCCCGAAAAACCAGGCATTGCCAAGAATATACTGCAGGGGGTAACGGCTCGTGCGCCGTTCGATGATATCGTAGAATTTTCTTATCTGGCGCTCAGTAATAATATCCGGGCCTTCGAGAAACAAATTCAACCGGTCAATATCAAGAATATCGCACAGGATCAATTCTGCCTCCGCCTCGCCGGCATCGATTCCAGCTTCGGCAAGTTTTTCGGCGCCCTCGCGGATAAGAGCATTGATATTGGTTTTGGCCATGCCTGTCCTACCGGTCAGATGGTATATACGGCATTCGGTCACCGACGCCGGGATACTGCGAACATCCGTTGCGAATATTTCCAGACAGCTGCATCGGTGGCAGTGGCCCAGATACAGGCATTAATGAAGCAATATGCTCACCGGCTGTCACCGCCGACCACGGCAGCGCTGCTCCGGCCGCCAGGACTACCGATATTTGCAAAAACGATCTCCGGTTCAGCATCGGCCCTCCCATTCTTCTTCGGTTTCCTGTACCAGGTTGAAGTTATTGATCTTCAGCGCCGGTACCAGCAGCAACGATGAATACTGCGGATAGACGACCCGGCTTTTCGATATCATTTCGACATTCGAAAAGGCCTCCAGAATCGACTGATTCGTCCGCATATTTTTGATCGGCGAGGTAACTGCGCCATTTTCAATCAAAAAGGTGCCATCGAAGGTTGTACCGGTGATCATTGTCTGCATTGGGTTCAGAAAATTTATATACCAGAAATGTGTAATCAGGACCCCGCGTTGAGTTGATGCAATCATCTCGTCCACACTGTACTGCCCCGGCGCCATCGCAAGAGTTTTCGGATATGGCCCATAGGTATTATCCGGCGGCAGGGCATGGCCGGTCGGCTGCGCGCCCATGAGAGCGGCATAATAACTGTCGAACGCCGCTTCTCCGGCGATACCCTTGTCGATGATCGTCAATGGTTGCCGTTTGATCCCCTCGTAGTCGAAGGGCAAATAGCCGAACAACGGATTAAGCGGCTCATCGGTGATGGTGATATTCACGCCGGCAATCTGCTCACCGCGCTTGAGGAAAGAACGACGTTGCATCACAGTCTTGCCGCCGAATCCCATGAATCCGAGAAACAGCAGCATTTGACCGACTGCGGCCGGTTCGAGTATGACAGTGTACTGCCCTTCGTCGAGAACAACCGGATTGATATTACGCTGTGCCTTATCGATAGCTGTCATGGCAATCGCACGATAGTCGATCTGCGATGGATCCGGATTATAGCCAATTGCAAAACCGGATTGTTCGCCCTCGCCCGAAACAGTCAGCGATAACTCGCCGGTGCCATAGCGGCCGTATTGGCGCACGCCCAGTGAGTTGCCGAGCGCTACTTCCTGCACCTCACGGCGAAACGCTCCCGACGCTCCCAGACCGGCTTCATTGGTCATGTTTGCGATAACCGCAACTGTTTTACCCATATCCGATGGTCCGAACTCGACATCAGTTCCCGACATGATCGCATCATCCAAAGGCGGCGCTATCTGGAGTGTCGGAAATGACACGAATCCCTCGTCCGGCTGCTGGAACGATCCCGCCGTAGCGGCGGCCTCGATCACGCGCGCGATGGCATCATCGGACAAATCAGTCGTCGAGGCCAGGCCGATTTTCTTATCATTGACGACCGAGATAATCAGCCGACTTTCTTCCTGGGCGATATTTTGCGTTATCGACGATTCCGCGAAGCGGGTCAGCCACAGCATATCATTGATCAGGACTGCCTCGGTTTGTTGGGCAGTTGATTTGTTCAGGGCTTTTTCGACTATCGCCAGCGCCTTTTCCTTTGTGATCATCGCTTAACCTCCCACCTGAACGTTGCGGAACCTGGTATACGATGATCCCTCGGTGGTCCGGGCGGTCTGGCCCGGCTGACCCTTGCCGCAATTGGGCGTTCCCCACAAGGTGAATGATTCCCGGTCGCCGATAGCGTCGCAATTATTCCAGAAGTCGGTGGTACAGCCGCTGAAGGTCGGCTCTTTAATTGCCTGGCCCAGCTTGCCGCCTTTGATTTCCCAGCCGATTTCGCAGCCGAACTGAAAATTCTTGCGGAGATCATCGATCGACCACGACGTGGGAACATCAAGATAGATGCCGTCGTCAACACCGGCAATTATATCGTCAAATGATGTCTCCCCCGGTTCGAGTACGGTCGTCGTCATGCGCACAATCGGTACATGTTTCCAGCTTATAGCCTTCAGGCATGATGTCGATTGCTTACCGATGCGTGCGGCAGTTTCACGAGACGATAGATAGTTTTTCAAGATGCCTTTTTCGATCAATGCCACGCGGCGGCTTTTAACTCCCTCGTCGTCCCAGTTATGCGAACCGACGGCGGCTTCGATAGTCGGATCCACGTAAAAATTGACGAGTTCGGAACCATACTGAAGATTATCCAACAGTTCCGGGATGGCAAATGAAATTCCGGAGAAATTCCGCTCCATACCGAAAACACGGTCCAGTTCCAGGGCATGTCCGACCGATTCATGGATCACCAGCCCGGTCATAGCCGGCGACAGCACAAGAGTCGTCGTTTTTTCCGGGCAGGTCTTCGCTGACTGCAGTTGTTTGATTTCATCGGCCAGACGGGGGATTTGATCTTTCATGGCCAGTTCATCGAGCAGTTCCAAACCGCCGGTGACATATTGCCCGCTGCCTTTGGGGTAACTGCGTTCCCATCGTTCACGGCGGGACTTCACACTGCCCATAATCATCCCGGCGCCGGTTTGAACAAAAGTCTGCTCGGTCTCAAGATTGTCGCTTGACCAGAACCGTTTGTAATGCCGCCGCAAGGCCAGAAAGCACGAACGGCTGTTGATGCCCTCGACCGCCCCCATGGCGGCATCGAGATCAGCCAGGTAGTCGATTTTTTCTTTGAGGGAGATGGTAAACGGATCAATTTTGTATGGTGATGTGTATACTCCGCCCTCACCCGTATACGTTGCCAGTTCAACCGGCCTGGCCATCGCTTTGGCCGAGGCCTCGGCGATTTCGATCGCCGTGCGGGCAATTTCTTCTATAGCTTCAAAACGATCCGATGAGGCAAATCCCCAGGCGCCGTTTTTAAGTACCCGCACCGCCCAGCCGGTGCTGATACTGTTTTCCACCGGCGAGGGGGTGCCGTCGGAGTATGATAACTCCTGGTCTTCGATGCGTTCGTGGCGGACATCAACATAGGAAGCCCCCATCATTTTTGCCGCCGCCAGCCCCAGCATCGCTGTTTCCTGTATGGTCATGGTAATTTCCTGAAAAATAGATCAATAACGTCCAATGTAGGCAATTGGATTAGCGAAGTCAAAAGGGATATGTCACAAGGGGATATGATACAGATATTTCTGATAACGAGCAATCAGCCGGGGTTCATCGTTAGACGTCATAACATCTTGCCATCTATAAGCCGAAATCCCTGGCCCTTTGCCGATCGAAATCCCTTGCCCCGCAAGCGTAAGCGCCGGGGTTGTCGCCCACTACGGAGCAGCTTCGCTGCCGCGTCGTGGGTTTACGTTTTGATCGAGCTATCTTTCCCTGCCATCCCATAAAAAAAAACGGAGCCATCTCCGGCCCCGCCATATAACCTTGATTCCACTGATCATCTATTCTTCCGGGATGATAAACATCGCGACGATATACAAAATCACCCCAGGGAAAATCCCGGTGAACACTACCAGCACCGCGAAAATCAGCCGCAGCAGGGTGGCATCGATGCTCATATACTCGGCCAGCCCCCCGATGACTCCGGAAAACATCCGCTGGCTTTTGGATCGTTTAAGTCGTTTCATGCTCGCTCTCCTCTCCGGGTGGAATCGGTCCCTCTTTGACTTCGGTATTCTGGGCCGGTTGCTCGGGGATGATAAGGCAGGCGACGAAGTAGATGATCAAGGCCGGAATGACGGCGGTCCATATGGCAACAAATGCCACGATCAGGCGTACGATGGTCGGATCGACATCGAGATGGCTGGCGATGCCGCCGCAGACACCGCACAACATACGGTCGGTTTTGGAACGGTATAGTCTTTTCATATCTATTCCTACGATCTTTTTTTACAATAGTTTCCCGGCCGGGGAATATTCAAAATTTTCTACGCTTGGCCCACCGCGGCCAGTTGCGTTTCCTGCTCATGTGACTGCAGGGCTTCGATCAATTCATCAAGATCCCCGGCCATGATACCCGTCAGTTTATGCATGGTCAAACCGATCCGATGATCAGTTACCCGACCCTGCGGAAAGTTATACGTACGGATTTTGGCCGAACGGTCTCCGCTGCCGACCATCGATTTCCGTTCCGCCGCGATTTTATTCTGTTGCTCATGGATAGCCTGATCCAGGAGCCGTGCCCGCAACACCTTAAGGGCTTTGGCTTTGTTCTTATGTTGTGATTTTTCATCCTGAC
>CAZGLR010000184.1:0-4616 GCA_964526635.1 uncultured Ignavibacteriales bacterium
CGCGCAGGCGATTGAGCAGTTCAAGACCGCTCATTCCCGGCATTTTCATATCGATAACCGCCAGCGGCGTCATAATCGAGGGATACATGTCCAGAGCCTCTTCGCCGCTGGCCGCGGTTATGGCTTCAAACTTGTTTTTTTTGAGAAATCCCGCCAGCATATCGCGCTGGGCGGCTTCGTCATCGACTAAGAGTATTTTTGGCATACATTGAAATTTCAGGCGGCATAAAAAAAGCCCTTCCCGGTTGCCGGGAAAGGCCTCCTTCGATGCAATTTTTTATTCGCCGCCGAGATTAACAATAACACCGGCATTAATTACAATATGGGCATTGTTTTCGGGCCATTCATAGAGATCGCCCTCAAAATCACCAGTGTTACCGCTCATCATATCAAAATGATAACCGGCTTCGAGGAATATCCCCCCATAGCTGTTGGTCTGATATTCGATACCCAGCAGCACTTCCAGGCCAAGGGTTTGATCATAAGACAATTCCCGGAACTTCGGCTGACCGTCGTCAACCACTTCCGTTACCATCTTGCTGAAATTCAGCGCGGCCTGACCCTTGATATATGGGAAAAAGTTACTTTCGGAAAACATGTATTTGCCATAGAGACCGAAATTGAACACCCGATGAACTAGATCAAGGCTATCAGTATCCATGTTTCGATTATCGAAATATAAACCGAGTATCAGCTTGGGATTGAGATAATATCCGGCACCCAGCTTCAGCCCAATACCAGTAGTGGCATTCAGCCCACTGGGTTCCAGATCGTTTTTGATATGACCAACCGGAATTCCCATCGAGACACCGACGATGGCTTCAACGGTCGGTTCTGTTTCCAGTTCATACTGCGCGACCGCCGCGGATGAACATATCAGTGTGAGGATTATAAGAATGACAACGGAAAAAGCGCCTTTTTTACTCATGGCCTCTACTCTACCTTTCGAACCTGGCGCCGGATGGAACTCATCCGGCCGCACCCTGATTGTCCAATTTGCGGTGTCAGACCGTAAATGTCAATAGAAGTTCGAGGAGAATTCGCACACATTTCTCTCCTGACATTCACCATTACCGCCCTTACACCTGAGCTTCCTGCCGGGAGGCCTTATACTCCTCCTGCAACTTCACTGCGACGTCATGCGGAACTTCCTCATAGTGGGAAAACTCCCGCGAGTAGACGCCCTGGCCCTGGGTCATTGACCGCAGATCCACGGAATATTTATACAATTCGGCCTGGGGAATACTGGCTCGGATCCGCTGCATTTTGCCGACCGGATCCATACCGATAATCTTACCCCGACGGGATGAGACATCGCCCATAACATCACCGGTGTATTCATCAGGCACGAAAATCGTCACTTTATAAATCGGTTCGAGGATCGTCGGCTTGGCTTTCATGTAGCCGTCCTTAAACGCAATCGAACCGGCGATCTTGAAGGCCATATCGGAACTGTCGACGGCATGGTACGAACCAAAATAGACAGCCACTTTGATATCGACTACCTGCGCACCACACAGGCCGCCTTCCTGCATCGCCTCAACGACACCCTTTTCAACCGATGGAACAAACTTGCCGGGAATCACACCGCCCTTAATTTCATCGACGAATTCGAATCCCTCACCGCGCGGCATCGGCTCAAGGCGCAGCCAGCAGTCGCCGAACTGTCCGCGACCGCCCGATTGTTTCTTGTGCTTGCCCTGTACCTCGGCCTTGCCTTTGATCGTTTCGCGAAACGGAATCTTAGGGCGATCCAGTTCAACGTCGACTCCAAAGCGTGTTTTCAACCGTTCCACCAGAAGATCAACCTGCGTCGGTCCCTGGCCAAAAAGCAGGGTCTGTTTGAGCGCCGGATCCTGAACAACCTTAAAGGTCGGATCGGCTTCACCGAGCTTGCTCAACCCCATACCAACTTTTTCTTCGTCGCCCTTGGCCTTGGGCCGAATCGCCATGTCCATAACCGGTTCGGGGTAATCCGGCATCGGGATAATATAACGGCGCCCTTTGTCGGCCAGCGTGTTACCGGTATGTGTATCTTTCAGCTTGACCAGGGCCACGATATCGCCGGCCTCGGCGGCATCGACTTCCTTGCGGTCTTTCCCCAGAATCTGATAAATCTGGCCGATCCGTTCACTGTTGTTGCGCTGAATATTCAGAACTTCGACGCCGGAGGCCAATTTCCCGGACATCACCTTGACCAGCGACAGATCGCCAACATGTTGTTCAGAGATAGTCTTGAAGACGTAGGCACACACAGGGTCGCTGGTGTTGCAGGGCACTTCGACCGTCGCTTCGCCGTCTTCATCTTCCTGCGCCATAGTTAATGGTGAATCGGCCGGTGACGGCATATAGGTCACCACGATATCGAGAATATGCGATGCCCCGATATTGGATGTCGCGGCAGCCGCCAGGATCGGATACAGTTTGCCGGTTGCGATACCCTTTTGCAAACCCCTGAGGAGTTCATCATCGCTGAGCGATCCCTGATCGAAGAATTTTTCCAGCAGGGCATCGTCGGATTCGGCGACCGCTTCCATCATCTTTTCACGGGCGGCATCGACATCAGCCTGCATATCGCCGGGAATATCGCCAAGAGTCTGGCTGCCCTTTTCATCGAAGGTGATAGCCTTCATCTTGATGAGATCAACCACGCCCTTGAAGCCGTTGGCTTTGCCGATCGGCAGAACAATCGGCATACATTTGGTCCCGAAAGCCTCGACAATTGCTTCGACATTGCTGTTGAAATCGGTGTTTTCTTTATCGAGACGGTTCACGACAAAGAAGGCCGGTTTTTTGGCGCTTTCGACGTATGGAAAAAATTGAATAGTCCCGACCTCGACGCCACTGGAGGCATTGATCACGACGCCAACCGTATCGGCCACAGCAATACCCGATATGACATCACCGATAAAGTCCATATTGCCGGGAACATCGATAAGATTGACTTTGTGCTTATTCCAGGTCAGCGCCAGGAGTGAGAGATTCAACGTCTGCTGTTTTGCCTTTTCTTCATCGGTATAATCCGCGATCGTCGTGCCCTCGGTTATGCTACCCAATCTATTCGTGGCCTCGGCCGAATAGGCCATCGCCTCCGCCAGAGTCGTCTTTCCGGATCCCCGCTGACCGATAATCGCAACATTTCGCAGCTTGTCAGTGGTCGTAGCCATTCGTCGCCCTTCCTCCAAAACAGTGTCGGGGTTTGTATTTTACATAAGTGCTAACGATACGGAGAGATTGGGCCTTTGTCAAATCTTTTTCCCCTGCCGGTAAGATGGATCTTTACTTCAAGGAAAGACGCCACAAGTCCGTTTTTATCCAATATCTTAAGAGATATTTTCGCACCAATTAGGGAGCGCCGTTCATTCTCCTGTTTGCCAAACAAAACAGCGTCGTGAAACTCAGAAATAAAATCCGCAATGACTTTCCTTAAACCCCTGATGCCACCCCATAATGAATGAAATCAGCCTGTTCCCTGAATGTTAGACGATTAACCTCCTCAGACCTGTTCTCTATTGCTAAAATCGAGATACGAATCGATATCATTACCATAAGCTTTATTGACGTCAACGATCAATTTAATCTTGACGGCGACGGCATCGGGGACGCCTGCGAAAACATCTCCTATATGTGCGGTGATGTCAACGGCGACGGCTGGCTGAACCTTGGCGACGCTGTCTATATGATTAATTTTATATTCAATCAGGGTCGGCCGCCGGCCTGCGGGCCACAAGAGATACCCCCTCTTTATAAATCGCATGGCTCCCCCATCCGGGGAGCCATGCGTGTCTAAATTTTGTCTACCATATACCCAAAAACAATCCCCGTATTAATCCAATAAATGACCATTCAATCATCGTAAGCCATATCAGTATTATGCATTATGCGATTTACGCTAAATTTTCGACATTTTTTAATTATTTGGAACAATACTTAGACATTGTGCGTTGTAGCATAGGAAACTTGAAAACAAATTAAAATGCTCGCTGGAGGAAGAAATGAAAAAGTTAGCAACCATCTCGACCCTGATTTTCGCCATAGTTTTTGTCGGCACCGCTGTTGCCGGCAATTGTGGAAGTACAAAGGCAAAAAGCAATGATACCCAAGCGATGACGGCTGGTTATGCCGAAAAGGCCAAGAAAATGGATATCGTCGAAACCGCTGTTGAAGCCGGTTCTTTTAATACCCTCGTGGCGGCTATCAAGGCTGCCGGGCTGGTCGAAACGTTGAAGAGCGACGGACCCTTCACGGTTTTCGCTCCGACCGACGAGGCCTTCGCCAAGCTTCCTGAAGGCACTGTTGAAGCCCTGCTCAAGGATAAAGAAAAGCTGACCGCCATCCTCACCTACCATGTCGTGCCGGGCAAAGTACTGGCCGAAGACGTGGTCAAATTGACCTCGGCTGCCACAGCTAATGGCCAGGATGTGAAGATCAAGGTTAAGAAGGACAAAGTTATGGTGGATAATGCCACGGTCATCGCCACTGATATCATGACCTCCAATGGTGTGATTCACGTGATCGACGAGGTTATTCTGCCAAGCAAATAACAACACAATAGGTGGTGAATGGGTGCCGTAGGATGAAAAGGGCGGTCTTCCCTCGGGAAGCCGCCTTTTTCT
>CAZGLR010000185.1:0-4609 GCA_964526635.1 uncultured Ignavibacteriales bacterium
GGAGTTGCTTCCAAACATGGCCCGATCATCGGCCTACTTGATCCATAGATAGCTGCGAAAAACGATAAACCCACCTCGGAGAGGCGGGTTACCGGGTTTTAATGCAGGGGCGGCGTTCTGCCGCCCATCATTAGCCCTATTGAAGCCTACGCCAGTTTGGCGTCGAGGCTGATCTTGACCCCGGTCAGGGCCCGAGATACCGGGCAGCCTTCTTTGGCTTCAATAGCATGCTTCTGGAAAGTATCGTTATCGATATCAGGAATATCGGCAACCGTCGAAAGCTCGATTTTGGTGATGCTGAATCCCTCACCCTCTTTTTCGATATGAACTATGACGTCGGTTTTGACACTTTTGGGCTTGAAACCGGCTTTGCCGAGGATGGCTGAGAAGGCCATGGAAAAACAGCCGGCATGGGCCGCACCAATCAGCTCTTCAGGATTGGTCCCGGTGCCGTCTTCAAAACGGGATCCAAACGAGTATTTACCGGAATAGGCTCCGCTGCCAAGATCCATAGTGCCGTTGCCGCCCATCAGGTCGCCGTTCCATTGTGCTTTGGCTTTACGTACTGGCATTGTCTGCTCCTTGAGAAATTTTATTGTTTATTGGAATTTGCGTTAGCTGTTATGATGGGTATAACAGTCGTTACAGGTAACGGTTCTGATGAAGGGCAATATTTTTCATGTTTTTTTGTCGCGTGGCTACGGTATTGCTGTCGCTGGCTGTATTGACGGCGGCGGTCACCGCGAATACTGCCAAATCTCAGCCGGTCGAAATCCTCTCGTCGTATATCGAGGCTATCCGCGCTGAAAAATGGCCCGAAGCGGAAGCCTTGTGGGATGGCGACAACCTCAGGCACTGCGGCCGTCTGGGGATTATCTATGAAAACACACCGGCTCAGTATGACTGCGCCTCGGCACTCCTGCGGGTTTTGCCGCAGATTCGTGCCGACGAGGTCGGGCTGGCCATACAGACCGTCTTACAATCCGATTCTATCGCCCGTCTGCAAGTTGTGATCACCCATCGGGCGGATACGATATTACAAGACTATTGCCTGCAGAATATTGATAATCGCTGGCAGTTGATTTCACCGTTGTACGCCCTTACGGGCGACTGGGCGATGGTTGAAACTGATTATCTGCGAATATTCTACACCGACAGCAGCAGGGTGTTTGACAGTCTCCTCAGGCTGGCCGATAAGGCGTTACGGGATTTAGGCGACAGCCTTGGTTTGCGTCCCGATGAGCTGGCGTTGCTCGAAAGAGAAAAGTTCGATTATTTTCTCTGCGACGACAGTACGATGCTGTATCTGACCGGGCATTATGCCCGCGGGATGGTGGATTATCCAACCGGCGCGATGGTCTCCCGCGAATTGCCCCATTATCATGAAATGGTCCATGCGCTGGCCAACTTCAAAATGAAGTCGCGGCCGTTGTATTCGTTGCCGTTTATTCAGGAGGGACTGGCCTGCTGGCTGGGTGGCCGATGGAACAAAGCGCCGAGGATTATCCGATATGAAGCAAATATCGCACTCACCTACGATCTGGCAGCTGTAGATGATGTCCTGGCGTACAATGATTTTGATTATCGCATCGGTAATGCCGATATCTCCTATCCGATCAGCACGATGCTGACCGGATATCTTCTCGATCAGATCGGGCTAGAGCGGTTTTTTCAAGTATATCGTGATGTCTCCGGGAAGGCCCGTGATTTGCGTAAGCTGACCAAAACACAAATTCAGGAACTACTGGTTCAGGCAACCGGCCAGACGTGGCCTGAGATCGAAGCCGGGGCGCGAGAAATGGCTGCGCGGTATCCAGATGGGGGAATTCGGCCAATTTCGTATACCAACGGCAGCAAGCCGTTTGAAAGTTCAATCGATGTTGAGGATTTTGCGTTTAGTTTCACAGCTCAGGCCGGCCGTATGGATTTCGAGGTTGCGCTACCGGATGCTGTGTCGGGGTACCTGATTGTGATTCCCGGAAATGCAGATACTCAGGGATACAACAGCACCATCTTTGCTGAACGATACAGCGATATCCCCTACAAGGGATGGCGCTATGGTCTTGAAGTGTCGCGTACGGAAATCGGGCTGTATGATTTCCATCGCAATACCCTGATGGCCAAATATATTCCCGGTTTACTCGATGATGAACAATGGCTTGATCCGCCGCGAGATCGAATCGGTGGCATCATAAATGTTTCAGAATTAGATTTTAAGATCTGGTCGGACCAGGCCAATAATTTAGAATTTTATTCCATTCCGTAACGGGCAGCAGTATTATAGTTATATGGATAATTCGGGCAGGGTACACCTTTCGGTAAAGAAAATTTGTCGGCGGGTTGGTGATGGCGCTGAAAATCAGTCAACAGTTGACTCGGCTTCATTCGATTTCCACAGGGGGGGGATGTATACCCTGGTGGGGCCGTCGGGGGCAGGCAAGACCTCGCTTCTGCGGCTGCTGAACCGTCTTGACGAAAAGACAGCCGGCGAGATCTATTTCAATAAAAAGATTATCGAAGATTATGCGCCGACCGACCTGCGACGGCGAATTGCCCTGGTTTTTCAGATTCCATATATGTTCGATGGCACCGTCGCCTCCAATCTTGCCTTTTGCTGCGATGATGGCCATTCTGCCGACAGTGAATTTGCCGCAAAATATCTCACCATGGTCGGTTTGCCGGTAGATTTTGCCGGGAAAGACCCGAAAAAACTGTCAGTCGGCCAGCAGCAGCGGGTGGCGCTGGCCCGGGCACTGGTGCAGGAGCCTGAAATATTGCTTTTGGATGAACCGACCTCGGCGCTGGATCCATCGTCGGCGGCAGTTATCGAGGACTTGGTGCGAAGACTGAATCGTGAATATAACCTGACAATTATCATGGTTACGCATAACCTGTCACAAGCAGTTGCAATGGATGGTGTCTCTCTCTTCATGGTCGATGGCCGCCTGGTCGAGTCGGGACCAACCAGCGAAATATTCACCAATCCAAACCAGGCGTTGCTGCGCAATTTCGTGAACGGGAGCAGAACATGATTGAAGTCGGTTTCTTCAATGTCGCCGCGGCACTGGTCTTAATCGTGCTGGCAATTATTCTGTCGCGATGGCATAAAGTCGGGACCGAAAAGGAACTGGCCATCGGCACAATCCGTTCGTTTGTGCAGTTGGTGGCGGTAGGATACGCGCTTGATTTTATATTCAGCCTCGAAAATATGTTTGCGGTTATGGGTGTAATCCTGATCATGATCCTGGTCGGATCGCATACCGCTGCGAGCAGGGTAAAAGTGCTGGAAAAATCCTACAGCATGGCGTTTGTCTCCATCACCCTTGGATCGGTAGTGACGATCGGACTTCTTATGGCCGTCGGCGTGATCAAACCGAAAGCACAATATATGATTCCGCTGGCCGGGATGACTGTGGGCAACGCTATGAATTGCGCCGCGCTGGTGATGGAACGGCTTCATTCGGATATAACCGGGAATCGCCTGGCGATCGAGACAGCGTTGTCACTCGGCAAGACCTGGCGGCAGGCCGCAGCGCCATTTTTCCGCAAGGCTGTTAAGGCCGGGATGATGCAGATGCTGAATTTTTTCAAAGTCGTCGGGATCGTGCAACTTCCCGGCGCCATGACCGGAATGATCCTGGCCGGGGCATCGCCGCTCGAGGCGGCCTTGATCCAGGTGATTGTTGGTTACATGATAACCTCGGCGGTGACAATAACCGGGTTGACAGTGGCGTATCTGGCTATGCAGCGTATGTTCACTCCGGCCGATCAACTGGCAGTGTAGATCAATGCGGCGGGCGGGCAGTATAAATATGTGTTATCCTCTTTACCGTTAACTAAAGATAAGACATGGGCCGACCTGGGCAGATCTGACTTTTATCATGGCCTCTTATTATAGCAGGGAAGCATGACGCCTTGGGGAAATTGCATAAGACTGACTATAAGATATGGGCAATGGTCGGGCATATCTGATTTCCATCAGGGCTATTATGATAGCGGGAAAGGATGACGCCTGGATGGAGTTGCACAGCAAGCGGCCCGTTATTGCGATTGCAGCCGTGGTTCGGCGTTAAGATGGGCACGTTTGAGATCATGTAAGGGCGCGGCTGAGGTGGTGGAAAGCTGCTTGATTTTGGCGATAAATATATTATAATAGGCCGTCCTGATCGACCGGACAGGCCAATAGTGTTTAGGCCGCCGGGCTTGACGCAAAGCCGTGATGTTCTCGTCGCGCTTTGCCGAACGTGGTATGGTGTCGTAAAACCCGTGGTGATGCTTAAACCGCGATCGGTTTGGCGATGATCCGACCTGCGCAGGTTTTGGCGGAGGGTGGTCCGGCGATGGTTTGGCCAAGATGCAATACGCAGCGGTGTGGCCCAGGTTGGTCCGGCAATGGTTTTATTGCCGAGCTTTAATCAAGGAAGGCATAGCCGAGGTTGAATTGGCCATCTCTTAGCCATAATGGTCGGGGTGATGATTTTTGACAGATAGACGGAGAGGTGTCCGAGCTGGTCGAAGGAGCACGCCTGGAAAGTGTGTAAGGGTCAAAAGCCCTTCCTGGGTTCGAATCCCAGCCTCTCCGCCATATTTTTGGCGATTACCCTAATCT
>CAZGLR010000186.1:0-4566 GCA_964526635.1 uncultured Ignavibacteriales bacterium
TTTTCCTCGGCCAGGCGGCGGGCGGTTTGATAACAGCTTTCGGGATCATCCCAGGCGGCAGTGGATGGTGTTACGACAACTTCAGCGCCAAGGGCGCGAAGCATATCGACTTTTTCCTGGCTGGTTTTGTCGGCGGTGGTAAAGACAGTTTTGAGACCGTAGGCGGCGGCCACCATGGCGACCCCGATCCCGGTATTACCGGAGGTGTTGTCGACAATCGTGTCACCCGGCTTCAGGCGGCCGTCGCTCAATGCCTTTTCTATAATATGTTTGCCGATCCGGTCTTTGACCGAGCCGCCCGGATTGGTGTATTCCAGCTTGGCCAGAAGCAGCGGGCTGTTTGGCGCTGACAAGAGGGGAAGTTGCACCAGAGGGGTATTTCCAATGCACTCGGCGACATTTTTCGTATATTCCACGGTATGTTTCCTTTCGAATTTGCCGAATATATGATAAACAACAACAGGTTTTTCAATGCTTTTTTGTATGGCGCTAATCTTGACAATCTGTTAAATACCTCTAAGATGATACAAACAGAGGAGGTTAAATGTTTCGTTACCTGCTGCTGGTGACCTGTGCTGCTCTCCTGCTACTGGGATGCAGCGATAAACAGGAAGAAGTCAAACAGCTGGAGCGAGAAGCGGCCAGGGATGAAGCCGCCGACGTGATGGATTCGCTCAACGCGACCGCCCCCGATACCGGCGCCAGAGACGCTGATACCGGCGGTATGGAAGATGATACGGCCATGGAGACGGATACCGCTGCCATAAAGAAAAGTCGGGACTACGATACGCCTGACTATTCGCAGCTTGATGGCTATGTCGTACAACTTGGTTCATATGCCACGCGTGATTTCGCCGAGATGATGGCGGAGAAATACGTCGGTCGTGATTTTCCGGCATTTGTCACATCCGCCGAAATCGATGGTCAAACGTATTATCGATTGCGAGTCGGCGTGTATGAGACTTTCGACGACGCCAAACAGGTCGGCGAAATTCTCAAGGATCGCTACTCGACCGAATACTGGGTTGACCTTAATCGATAGGCGCTCCGGAATTAATTGTGAAATTTCATACCGAATATCTGACGTTTAACACGCGCCAGAGACGGGAATATATCAATATCACCGAGAAGGTCGAAGCCGCTGTCGAAGCGGCCGGCATAACCGATGGTATGGTTCTTGTCTCGGCAATGCATATCACGGCCGGTGTCTACGTGAATGACGCCGAAGAGGGTCTTATCGAAGATATCGATGACTGGCTGGAAAGGCTGGCGCCTTTTGGACCGGATTATCGTCATCATCGCACCGGCGAGGACAATGGTGACGCGCATCTGAAGAATCTGCTCATCGGCAACGAGAAAATCTTACCGGTGACGAAAGGCAAGCTGGATCTGGGGCCATGGCAGCAGGTCTACTACGCCGAATTCGACGGTCGGCGCAATAAGCGCGTGATTATAAAAGTCATGGGAGAGTAGCTTTCCGGGCAAATCACAGGAAGAACAAAGGCCTCCGAATCTTGGAGGCCTTTTTCGTTTTTGCACGATCTTTTTACAATGTATCTATTACTTTAGGTGTTTGTTGAAGAAGTCAACCATCTCGCGATAGAACTCAAGGCGGTTATCCAGCTTGGCGAGGCCGTGGCCCTCGTCATCATAAATCAACGGTTTCACCACGCCACCGCGTTTTTCAATGGCCCGAATAATCTGGCGGGCTTCGTCAACCGGAACACGCGGATCGTTTTCGCCATGGACAACCATCAGCGGCGTTTCAATAAGATTGGCTTTGTGAATAGGCGAGATAGACTTCAAAAATTCGCGGTCAGACAGGGGACCGTATTCTGACTCACGCAATGCCCGGCGGTATTCTGAGGTATTTTCCAAAAACGAAACGAAATTGACGATACCGACCGAGTTAATTGCTGCCGAGAAAAAGTCGGGGTATTCGGTAATGGCAGCCATGGTCATGTACCCACCATAGCTTCCGCCCTTGACGCCGATCATACCCTGCTCGGTATAACCCTCGGCAATCAGCCAATCGCCGCCGGCTTTCATGTCTTTCACCGACTTGAGACGGTTTTTGTAATTATCCATGTTGAGATAATCTTTGCCATAGCCGGAACTGCCGCGCACATTTGGGGCCAAAAGCCCAAAGCCGTTGAGCATGAGATATTGGAAGTGGCGGTTGAAATGTGGCCGGAATTGGCCTTCGGGGCCGCCGTGAATGTCGAGAACAAACGGTATCGGGCCACCGTCATAATCAGCCGGCAAATACAGGAACGCCGGTATCTCAAGGCCATCGAAAGAAGTATACTTGACCAGCTTCGGTTCGGTGAAGATATCGGGGTCGATGCCGGCATAGACGGCGTGGGTTAGTTTCTCGAGTGTCTTTGTCTGCCAGTTCCAACTCCAAACATCGCTGGTTTGTGTCGGGGAACTGAAGGTGAAGAGGACCTGCGTAGTACCGGAAAGAACCGGGGATCCGACGATGCCATCGAGGTCGGGCGTCGGCAATTCACGCATGGTTTCGATTTCGGCCAGTTTCAGACGACCATAGCCCTCCTCATTGACGACCCAGGCAGCATAGTGCCGGTCCGGGTCGGCAGTGACCGCCTCGACACTCCATTTGGAATCGGGCTCGAGGAAGGTAATTTCTTTGGTCGCGAGATCCATCCTGGCCAGAAGTTCAACGCCCTGTGACGTGTTGTTGCTGGTCAGGAAAATCGATTCGCCGTCCGCGGCAAAACCGAAATTACTGTAGAGGATATCGCCCTCATGCGGAGTCAGCAGTTCAGATTCGCCAGTACCCACGTTATAGAGATAGATATTGGAATTCACGTTTGATGTAAACTCATAGTAGAGCATTTTGGAACCGTCGAGTGACATATCGGCCCAGCCGAAATAACCCTCGACATCAAGGAGCTTCTGGTATTCGCCGGATTGAATATCCATCCGATACAGTTTGAAATCGCGCATGTTTTCCATATTGGAGCGAAAGTAAATATGGGCATCATCGCGATCCCAGATAACCGAGCCATATTGGATTTCGGGGGTATCAGTTAACTGCCGGGTACGGCCGGTGCGGGTATCAATGATAATAAGCTGTGATTGTTCGGAGCCACCGACGGAAGCACCGAGAATGGCGACATCGCCTGAGCGCGACAGGACGTACCAGTCGATGCCATCCGGGAAAAAGGTCAATTGATAGGGCCAGCCGTCATCGGTCAGGCGGTACAACTGCGTGACTCCGGTCAGGCCGTTGGTAAAGAAGATCCGTTCGCCGTCTTCAGTGATATCGGGGCTGGCATTCCACCCGATTTGCATAAAAGTTTCAATATCGGGAATAAAGGGCTCCGAACTGAAGTACATGCTCATATCTTTAGTGCTTTTGCCGGTTTCGAAATCGACCTGGTTTTCGACGGTACAGCCGATGACGAAAGCCATCACGGCAATAATAAGTACAAATCTGTACAGGATATTCACTGTTCCTCCTCCATGAAAAGTCGGTTGACAGAATCTAGTACGCACGCAAGACGATGTCAAGTCGTGGAC
Source organism: uncultured Ignavibacteriales bacterium (assembly GCA_964526635.1). GTDB lineage: Bacteria > Zixibacteria > MSB-5A5 > GN15 > JAAZOE01 > CAZGLR01. The sequence goes on from CAZGLR010000186.1 coordinate 3,547, forward strand.
AATATTGGATATATTAAATGATTACGGTGATGAGGATGAAAAGATGCACGGGCTGAAGCAGGCTATCCCGGCGGCTTTGCCGCCGGGATACAGACAGGTTTTACCTTACGGGCGATCGTATTCGCCAACTACCCGTAATATGGCGGAATGCTTGGGATTTTCCTTAAAGGATTGCACCGCATCCTGAGCGACATTCTGTTTGAATTCCGCATAGGTCTCTTTGACTTTGGAAAAATCGTCGCGGGCAAAATAATTCAGCATGAGATACTGATAGACTTCGGGTGAATTGGGATTCAATTCGTGTGACTTACGCAGACGTTTATCGGCGTCCTTATTTTTGCCCAGGGCAAAATAGAGTTTGCCGAGTTCGAATTGCGCCCGGAAAACGTCATCGTCGTACCGCAGTGCCTGCCGATAGGTCTCGATGGCGTCGGAGACCCTGTTCATGCGGCGGAAATTGTCGGCCTTGTTAATCAGCGCGGCAATAGACCGTTTGTTTATTGTCAGCGCCAGGTCGAAGAGATCCTGGGCCTGCTGGTATTTTTTCTGCAGGACCAGAAGTTCGCCGGAGCGGATGTAATCGAATTCGGCTTTGTCGCCATTGCCCAGTTCTTCATAACATTCAGCGCGGGCGGTATAGGCTTCAGCCATCGAGGGCTGCAACCTGAGCGCTTCACTCAGGTCTTTGATAGCGGCAGTGTAATTGTTGTTGGCCATTTGGGCCCGGCCGCTGTCGTAAAAGTCGGTGGCGCTGTATTGAGGTTCATCCTTCGTGGATTTCTGATTGGAATTCCCGGATGATTTCGATGCCGTGACCTCTTTTTCAAGATTGACATTGAGCGTGGCGGTCTCGCCGGGTACAAGAGTAACCGTGCCTTTCCACGGCGTGTAGCCGTCTTTGGAAACCATGACCTGATGACGGCCCGGGGCCAGTTTTTTGTAGGTCAGGTTGCCGCGTCCGAGGACACTGCCGCTGGCCATGATCCTCCTGCAGGGTGATGTCGGGTCGGCGCTTGTCTA
>CAZGLR010000187.1:0-4506 GCA_964526635.1 uncultured Ignavibacteriales bacterium
GGTGGGCGATGCCGGGGATATCGCCGCGATAATCAATAATTTCATCAACGGCGACACCGGATTTGTGGAATATCAGCCACGGGCAGCCGGCATTGCCGACCGCACCGCAGAGATGATAATTCAGGAGTTCGGGTGGTGAGCCGTTTCTGGGATTTCATCATCCATTCCCGCGGATGGCAGCGCTTTCATAGTTTTCCCTTCCTCCTTGCTCTGAGTACGGTACGGCCGGTGTATCAGGCTGTTTCCCGCCATCATCTTCAGAAACGTGAACACAATTGCAGCCGGGTGTGTCAGGCCGCCCTGATTTCTGTCGGCAATGTGTCGGTGGGCGGGACCGGCAAGACGCCATTGACAATCTGGCTGGCCGAGTATTTCGTATTGCGTGGTAAGCGTGTGGCGATCGTCCATAGCGGGTACGGCCGCGAATCAAAAACGCCGACTGTGTATTCAAGCGATTCCGGTAAGGAGCCATCGGCAGCATTTGTGGGTGATGAAGTCGCCATGATGACGCGCCGTCTGCCGCAAACGAATTTCGCCGTCGGACCCGACAAGAAAGCTCTTGTCGCAATGGCCGATCATGAATTTCAACCGGATATAATAATTCTCGACGATGGCTTCCAGCGGCGTGATATCGAGAAGGACATCGAAATCGCCTGTGAAGCCGCACCGGTCTTTTCGTTGCCGGGCGATAGATTTCTCAAAAGGACGTACCGTCTGTTCCCGGCCGGTATGCTGCGTGAGCCGGTGGCCAATCTGGAACGGGCCGATGCGATTTGCTGTCTGACCGCCGGATCGCCATTGGATGATACTCTGATTACCCGATGGAAAACCCATTTCGGCATTAGCCGGCCGGTGCTTGGCTGGCGCATCGGCTGCAGGGAAGTTGTCTGCGATGGCCGGGTATTGCCGGTGGAAGAGATATCGGATAAAAAGCCCTATCTCTTTGCCGGCATCGGATCCTTTGAGCGTCTATTAGAGATGGTCTCCGGTTTGCCCGTTGAGATAACCGGCAATCATCAATTTGATGACCATTTCGTGTATGATCATTCCGATCTCGATATGATTCGCGATATGGCTAATGATACCGGGGCCGACTGCTATTTGACAACCGAGAAGGATGTCGTTAAATTCCCCGACTATACATTCGATCGGCCTGTATATGCGCTGCGCCTGGCTGTCTCGCCGATTGACAGTGCCGCGGTGGATGCGGTTTTGAAGAAGGTGCTGTGATGAAAGATCAGTATGATTTTATGGTCATCGGGTCAGGGATCGCCGGATTGTCGTATGCACTTGAAGTAGCCAATCATGGCTCGGTAATTGTGATTACCAAAAAGCAGGCCAGTGATTCCAATACCAATTATGCGCAGGGCGGGATAGCGTCGGTTATGGCCCCCAACGACAGTTTCGAGAATCATCTTAAAGACACGATCAATGCCGGCGCCGGCCTGGTACACGATGATGTGGCCCGGACAATTATTGAAGCCGGCCCCAGGTGTATTAATCGCCTGATCGAATTCGGGGTAGCCTTTACCCGGGGCAAGGGCGAAAACGGGACACCCTTTTCACTGGGCCGGGAGGGCGGTCATTCATATAATCGCGTTGTCCACGCCGCCGATTTGACCGGGCGGGAAATCGAGCGAGCGCTTTTAAAAGCATGCCGGAATCATCCCAATATCACTATGGTGACCAACCACATCGCCATCGATTTGATTGTCTTCCGTCACAAAGATCAACTCACCTGTGGCGGAGCCTATGTGTTCGGGTATCATGATCAATCGCGCTACAGTATTAAAAGCTCTATGACGCTTCTGGCGACAGGCGGCCTCGGACAGGTGTATCGGCATACGACTAACCCGCGTATCGCGACAGCCGACGGGATCGCAATGGCTTTTCGGGCCGGGGCGGCGGTGGCCAATATGGAGTTCGTGCAGTTTCACCCGACGACTTTGTCGCTGGTGGGACGACGGACATTTTTGATTTCCGAGGCGGTGCGCGGTGAGGGCGGTATCCTCAGGACGGCCGATGGCAGCGCCTTTATGGAAGTTTATCATCCGATGAAGGATCTGGCCCCCAGAGACATCGTCGCCCGGGCTATCGACAATGAACTCAAACAATCAGGTCACGATACTGTCTTTCTGGACCTGCGCCATATTTCAGCGGACCATATCAAGAATCGTTTCCCCAATATTTATATTCACTGTCTTGAAGCCGGGATCGACATTACCCGTGATCTTATCCCGGTGGTGCCGGCGGCCCATTATTTGTGCGGCGGGGTAGTGGCCGATGTGGCCGGCCGGACGGAGATTGACTGCCTGTATGTGTGTGGCGAGACAGCCTTTACCGGCATGCATGGTGCCAACCGTCTGGCGTCCAATTCGCTTCTGGAAGCAATTGCGACAGCCAGTTTTGCGGCCGATGATGCAATCGAGAAAATGCAAAAAGGCGCGTTCCGCGAACCGGATAAAATGGAATATCCGCATCCGGGAAAAAGCGACCGGGAGCCGGAAAAAGTCCTGGTGTCGCATAACCGTCGCGAGCTCAAACGCCTGATGTGGGATTGTGTGGGTATTGTGCGGGCCAACTATCGTCTTGATGAAGCACTGGAACGAATCGGTCCGATCAACAACAGTGTTGACCGCTATTTCTTTACGCATCCGTTGTCATACGACAGTATAGAATTGCGGAATATGGCGACGGCAGCCAGTTTGATAATCCACTCGGCGGCGCATCGCAAAGAATCACGCGGACTGCATTATAATTCGGATTATCCGCTCACGGATAACAAGGCCTGGAAAAAGGACACCTTCGTCAGGAAAAAGGGTTATTTCGATGCCATTGTCTCATGAGATTGTGCTTATCCTCGATTTCGGATCGCAGTACACGCAGCTTATTGCGCGGCGCATCCGCGAACAGCATGTCTATTGCGAGATTTTACCGTTTAATGCCGATCTGAGCGGATATAGACACGATGATATCAAGGGCTTTGTCCTCTCCGGCGGACCGGCCTCGGTCCTCGAAAAGGGCGCCCCGCATCTGCCCGATGGCTTCTTTGCGACCGATAAACCGGTGCTGGGGATTTGCTATGGCCTGCAGCTTATGGCCTGGTCACTGGGCGGGAATCTGTTGATGGCGCGAAATCGTGAGTACGGCAAAGCCACCCTTAAAGTCACCGGGAATGCGCCACTGCTTAACAGCATCTCCGAAACCAGCCAGGTGTGGATGTCCCATGGCGACTCGCTGGAAAAATTGCCCGAGGGATTCTCGGTGGTAGGGGTGACGACCGATTTGCCCTATGCCGCGATCGCCAATCCCGAACGAAAATTCTATGGTCTGCAATTTCATCCCGAAGTGATGCATACCACCGAAGGAACGAAAATCCTGCGGAATTTCCTGTTCGATATCTGCGGATGCAGCGGACAGTGGACGACGGAATCATTTATCGAAACAGCCATTGCTGAGATTCGCGAAAAGGTCGGCCGTGACAAGGTCATCCTTGGTATTTCGGGCGGAGTCGATTCGACCGTGACGGCTGCGCTTCTCAACAAAGCCATCGGCGATCAGGTGACCGCGATATTCGTCAACAACGGTCTCTTACGCAAAAATGAATACGAAGACGTCATCGAAGCATATCGCGAACTGGATGTCAATCTCAAGCCGGTCGATGCCTCGTGGCAGTTTCTCGATAAACTCGATGGCATCATCGATCCCGAACAAAAGCGTAAGATCATCGGCCGGACGTTTATCGAGGTTTTTGAAAAAGCGGCAGTGGACGAGGGCGACGCCCGCTGGCTGGCCCAGGGGACGTTGTATCCCGATGTGATCGAGTCGGTGAGTTTCAAAGGACCATCGGCGACAATCAAATCGCATCACAATGTGGGTGGCCTGCCGGATATCATGAATCTGAAGGTGATTGAGCCGTTGCGCGAGTTATTTAAAGATGAAGTGCGGGAACTGGGTTATAAGCTGGGTCTGGACCATTCGTTCATCGGACGGCATCCATTCCCCGGCCCCGGACTGGCGGTACGGATTATCGGGCAGATCACCGACGAGCGGCTTCGTGTCCTGCGCGATGCCGACGATGTTTATATTTCCGAATTGAGAGCAAGCGATCAATATGATAAGATCTGGCAGGCGTTTGCGGTGCTTTTGCCGGTGCAATCGGTGGGTGTGATGGGTGATCAGCGGACGTATGAAAACGTTATCGCGCTGCGGGCGGTGACCTCGACCGATGGCATGACTGCCGACTGGGCGCGTATCCCCGATGATGTTCTGGCGCGGGTCTCGAATCGTATCATCAATGAAGTTCGGGGCGTGAATCGGGTGTGCTATGATATTTCCTCGAAGCCTCCGGCGACTATTGAATGGGAGTAGGGGGGGCGAGACGTTCCCCTGACGCTGCGGATTGGGTGCCCCACAATTTGCTGTGGGGAAACTAAGTTGACTCGATCTATAATGGCAATCTCTCAATAGTGTCGAGCGTTACGATTCGTTCGCGCCCCTGAAGGG
>CAZGLR010000188.1:0-4417 GCA_964526635.1 uncultured Ignavibacteriales bacterium
GACTCATGGCCACCAAATCATCCATAGAATGGACTGAATCGACCTGGAATCCGGTTACCGGATGCACCAAGGTCTCTTCCGGCTGCAAAAATTGCTATGCCGAACGCATGGCCAGGCGACTCCAGGCGATGGGCAACCATGCCTACCGCAACGGATTCGAGCTGACCCTGCAGCCCGACGCCCTCGAACTTCCCCTCAAATGGAAAAAGCCCCAGCTTATATTCGTCAATTCCATGAGCGATTTGTTCCACGAAGAAGTGCCATTTAAATTTATCCTCAAAATATTCGATACCATGCAACGGGTCTCACATCATCAATTTCAGATATTAACCAAGCGGTCCACCCGGTTACGCCTGTTATCGCCCGATCTCCCCTGGCCAAAAAATGTCTGGATGGGCGTCTCGGTAGAGAATCATCGCTATATCAATCGCATCGATGATCTGCGCCATTGCGGGGCGAATATTAAATTTCTGTCGCTGGAACCATTGATCGGACCCATTCCGAGCATGAATTTGAACAAAATCGACTGGGTAATCGTTGGCGGTGAATCCGGCCCTGGCGCCCGTCCGATGAACCCCGCATGGGTAACTGATATTCGCAATCAATGCCTGTCGGGGGAGGTACCATTCTTCTTCAAGCAATGGGGTGGATTTAACAAGAAGAAAAACGGCCGCACTCTTTCCGGGCGGACCTGGGATGAACTGCCGCAACAGGCTATTGCCCTCGGTCTTGCGTGAGCCGATTATCGTTTCATTAAATCGAACTTCCCATTATATTATCCGTAAGAATAGCCTATGTTCGATAACAGACTTAATAATCTCCCGGAACGGACCATCCTGGTCGGCGCCGCCTTCGGTAAAACCCCCAAAAGCGAAATCGAGTATTCGCTCTCGGAATTATCGCGTTTGACCGAAACCGCCGGCGGCATTGAAGTCGGCCGTTTTCTGCAAAAACGGCCCAAACCCGATGGCGGCTACTATATCGGCCGCGGCATGGCCGATGAAATCAAAGCCCGCATCGAGGAGACCGAGGCCGAGCTGGTTATATTCGATGATATCTTGTCGCCATATCAGCAGCGGAATTTGGGCGAAAAGTTCGAGATCAAGACCATTGATCGGGCCATGCTGATTCTTGATATTTTTGCGCTGCATGCCAATACTGCTGAATCTCGGCTCCAGGTCGAACTGGCCCAGATGGAATACATGCTGCCGCGGCTGACCGGTCTCTGGGTGCACCTTTCCCGCCAGCGCGGCGGTATCGGAACCAAAGGCCCCGGTGAAACGCAGCTCGAGGTCGATCGCCGTCAGGTGACACAGAAGATCGCGTCGCTCAAACACAAACTCACCAAAATCGAGAAGCAACGTCAGACCCAGCGCAAGGCCCGTATGGCTTTCAAGAAAATCGCATTGGTCGGCTATACCAACGCCGGTAAATCGACATTGTTTAACCGCCTGACCCGGGCCAAAGTCATCGAGGCCGATCAACTGTTTTCAACGCTGGATTCAACGACCCGGGTGATGTCGGTCAATTATCCCCAAAAAGTGGTGCTGACCGACACGGTTGGCTTTATCGAAAAGCTCCCGCATCAATTGGTGGCGTCGTTTAAATCGACCCTTGAAGAGGTCAAACAAGCCGACCTCATCCTGTTGGTCGTGGACTCCTCAGATATGTATCGGGACCGCAAAATAGATGTGGTCAAGTCCGTGCTGGAGGATATCGGCGCGGCGCATATCCCCAAGCTTATGATTTATAACAAGATAGATCTTATAGACAGTAATGGACCACAGCCGTGGACAGCATCTGATATAATTCCCACCTCAGCGATCGAAAATACCGGAATAACCCGTCTCAAGACCGAAATAATCGCCCGTTTCGGATAAACTTTGGCTTTAGAGCTAAAACTTGTTTCGTTTTATGCCGATACGTGGAATAATACCAGGATGTAAGATATGAATGGCCGAATTTTAATTGTAGATGACAACCCGAATATGGCATCCCTCCTCTCCGAGATGCTGGAAGTATTCGACTATGAGTCCATTCGCGCCGGCAATGGCCTCGAGGCGATTGAAAAGCTGGACGCCGATGATTTCTCACTGGTCATTACTGATATGAGAATGCCGAAAATGTCCGGTCTCGATCTGCTTCAGAAGCTCAAGCAAACCCATCCTGATTTGCCGGTCGTGGTGATCTCCGGTTATGCCCTCGATGAAGAGGGCAATGATCTGCTGTCTAAACTGGCCGATGGCTTCCTCAACAAGCCGTTTAAAATGGTAGATATCGAAAACCTGCTGAACTCAGTCGTAAAATAGCATAATCGCACCATCTATTTTCCTTCTTGCCGATCAGTATCGGTGTGTTATATTCCCCGCATGAAAGACAAACTCGCGCAGTCGGTGTTGTTTTCAGGAATCGACGAACATGGTCTTGAGGCCGTTCTCAAGGCCAGTGAAGGATATACCCTGCAGAAAAACGGCATCCTGTTTTTGCAGGGTGATTCCGCCGACCGCTTTTACATCGTCGTTTCGGGACGTATCAAAGTCTATAAAACCTCTCCCGATGGCCGCGAACAAACCCTGATGATTGCCTCCGAGGGCGACAGCTTCGGCGAGGCCGCGCTGTTTGCCGAACGGCAATATCCCGCGACCGCCGAGGCGATGGAAAAAACCGACCTGCTGTCTTTCCAGCGGGATCGTTTTTTAAATCTCCTGCGGCTTCAACCGCATCTGGCCATGAATATGATCGCCCGCCTGTCCATGCTGCTGCACCATCTCACCCGCCTGATTCAGCAGATTTCACTCGAGGATGTCCATACCCGCCTGGCCGGATATATTCTCGATCTGGCCGAACCGCATCAATCCAGCGGCAATGACGGCCGCGTAAAGATCATTCTGAGTGAAAAGAAACGGGTACTGGCCTCGATTCTGGGCACTATCCCGGAAACCCTGTCACGATCCCTGGCGCATCTGTCGAAAGAAGAAATTATTACCGTCGATGGCGCCATGATCACTATCCTCGATCCGATCCGCCTTAAAGAAATCGCCGCCGGCCAGAAAAAATGACCGTCTCTTGATCTACGTCAAAGATTAATATTCTCCAGATTCCGATATTTACCTCAGTGAAAGATGAAATTTCAAATAAAGGGAGACCGGCATGAGTGCCCGACTGAGAGATATAGTAATAATTGATGAGGATTTATGCGACGGCTGCGGCGATTGCGTGCCCAGTTGCGATGAGGGCGCTATACAAATTATCGATGGCAAGGCGAAACTCGTGGCCGAGAATCTTTGCGATGGTTTCGGTAACTGCCTGGGCGTCTGCCCCCAAGGCGCTATCACTATCGAAAAACGGGAAGCTGATGCATACGATGAACAGGCGGTGGATAATCATCTGGAAACTTTGAAAGCGCCGGAGAATAACAAGACCATTGCTGCTCATCCCCACTCCGGACCCGCGCCAATATCGCTGACCCAGTCGGCCTCGAACTGTCACAGCGGCGGCTGCCCCGGCTCGGCAATCAGGGATTTTACCGCCCCGAAACCGTCGGCAATTGAAACAAACGAAACGGCCGACCGCCCCACCGCGCTTCGTCAATGGCCGGTTCAACTCATGCTGGTGCCTCCCACCGCGCCATTTTTACAGGGCCGCGAGATTCTCCTGGCCGCCGATTGCTGCCCCTTCGCGCTCAATAGCTTCCACGAGAACTATCTGGCCGGACGGTCCCTTTTGGTGGGCTGTCCCAAACTGGATAATCTCGATTTCTACCGTGAAAAACTGACCGAGGTCTTTGCCCATTCCGGCGCCACCGGCGTGACTGTCATGACAATGGAGGTGCCGTGCTGTTTCGGCCTCAAACAGGCGGCGATCGAGGCTGCCGAGCGCTCCGGGAAGTCAATTCCAGTCTCGGAAGTAGTCGTTTCGGTTCAGGGCGAGATTCTGAAAGAACAGCGGCTGATGTAAATATGGCGCGCCAAAGTGTATGTATTGATTGCCCCGGCCGCCCTCAAGATCAGGGCTGCCGGACTTCAAAAAACCCTTGTGTTATTTTCGTAACTTTCGTATAATATTATAGAGAAACACCGCCAAACATACTGTGACCTCACATTCTGGATTGCCGGCGGCTGGAAGACGGCCAGCAGCGGTATTGAAACATATCCTAAAACCGAACTATTTCGGTCGTCTTTTTGATTCTCGATAAAGAGTTTATACTGAAAAATACACCCGGATGCTCTTTGTGAAACCGCATCCATATCGGAAGACCGGCCGGGATCCCCTCCGGCCGGTTGTTTTTTTGGGCAAGTCGACGTTGTTTTCACTCGTAGTAGTCTTTTGTCTTTTTCCTTTTTGAAGATGCCGCCAAATATGGTTTGCGTTTACCGACCACAGGCCACCTGGCTATTATTGGAATATGTTCCCAATT
>CAZGLR010000189.1:0-4340 GCA_964526635.1 uncultured Ignavibacteriales bacterium
ATCACGGCCTGATCGGCAATGGCCAGGACAGTACGAATCAGCTCGGTTCAATTGGCCGCCTTGATGTCGACGGTGGCACGCCCTTTGCCATCCCGGCCGATAATCCGTTTGTCGGGCGCGATGGCGAGGATGAAATCTGGGCCTATGGTCTCCGCAATCCCTGGCGGATGAGTTTCGACCGTGAAACGGGTGATCTGTATATCGCCGATGTCGGCCAGAATCAATATGAAGAAGTCAATTTCCAGCCATACACCAGCGAGGGCGGCGAAAACTATGGCTGGCGTCTGAAGGAGGGCCTTCATTGCCATAATCCGGCAAGTAATTGTGAAGTTGGGGTCACGCTGGTTGATCCATTTACAGAATATGGCCATGGCTTCGGTTGCTCCATTACCGGGGGATATGTCTATCGTGGCTGCGCAATTCCTGATTTGCAGGGTACCTACTTCTACGCCGAATACTGCACCGGCGACATCATCTCGATGCGATACGATGGCTCCACAGTTAGCGACTCGACCATGCGATCGACAGAACTGGAACCGCCCGGCACGCCGACCATCAATAACGTCACCAGTTTTGGTGAAGATGCCGCTGGAGAACTGTATGTCGTCGATCAGGATGGCGAGATATTCCGGATTATCCCGGCCGTAGAAGTTCCCGACTGCACTGAAATCGGCTGCTGCGATACCGCCGGTGACGCCAATAATGATGGTTCAGTCAATGTCGGCGATGGCGTCTATATTATCAACTACGTCTTTAAGGGCGGTACGGCTCCGTCCTGTGACAACGAGGGGGATGCCAACTCCGACTGCGCGATCAATGTCGGCGATGGCGTCTATATTATTAATTTTGTCTTCAAAGGCGGCCCCAGCCCGGTGTGCGGTTGCGTAAGTTGACAGCGCGACGAAAATATTTGACTTTCGGCTGTTTTTTCTCAATACTACTTGGGTAAAGCCAAAAAATTGTGAGGGTGCCATGTCGCCGATTAGTCAGGAAATGTTGAATATATTGTGTTGCCCGGTGTCGAAGGTGAAAATCCGGGTTTTGTTTGACAAGGAACTGGAAAAAGCCAATGCCGCCATTGCTGCCGGCGGAGTCAAAGACGTCTCCGGTATAGAAATCACTGAGCCGCTGGTCGAGGGCCTGATTACCGAAGATGAAAAGATGATTTACCGTATCGACAACGATATCCCGGTCATGCTCGCCGAAAGCGGTATACCCACCGACCGGCTGAAGGGTTTTCACGAATAAAAAAACCAGCAGTTCAGACAAATAAAAACCCCCCGTTTTTTTCGGGGGGTTTTTTTATGTTGATCTTTGGTGTTCGAATTAGAAACGGATACCGACCGAAATCGGGATGAACGACGGATTATTTTCGACATCTTCGGTTTCGCCATTAATTGTGATTTCACTCTTGTTGATGATCACATAGCGCCCTTCGATGAACGCAAAAACCATCGGGCTGATTGCGAATTCCACACCCAGACCAAACTGATAATAGGCATCGGTCGAGCTTTCGAAATCATAGAGTTCATCGATATCACTTATACCGTTAATGGCAAAACCACCGCCGACGAGGCCATAGGGTTTAATCGGCATCATGGGAATTTTCGGTTGGACCTTGATATTGGCGCCAACCATGAGGGCGGTGAAATCGCCGCCATTGACATTGGAAACGTCCTCGCCGTCGATCTCATCCACATCAAGCGGGAAAAAGTGATATTCACCGCGAAGCTGGATCGAAAAGAGGGGACCGGTATTAAAGGCGATTCCGGCCAGACCATGGTAACCCATGCCGAATTCGGTATCAAAATCCTCTTCCTGCGGCAGGCTCAGCCCGCCACCGATCTGGATGACAAACGGTTTCGACGGCAAACTCGGGATCTGCGCCGAGGCTGTGGCGGCAATGACAAACAGCGCCACGATAGTAAGTGCGAGTAGCTTCTTCATATTGTCCTCCCTTAATGGTGCATACATCCTTGTAATGCGTATGTTCTTTTACATAATATTATTATCGGATGCGAGCGATAAAAAAATGAGCCAAAAATGAGAGTAATTTCAGCGCAGGAATTGGTTAGAGAATATCGCTAATCCGCCGGGACGGCCTGCCGTTTTTGAACGCAGGTCGCCATCATGTCGTGGTCGTAATAGTCCACGTATTTCTACCTGAAGTATCAGCGCATCATTCCACATCAAAATACAAATAAGCTCGTGCCATACCCCATGCTGATAACTCCCGACCGGAAATGTACAAGGCCATCCGATAGCCATCCAAAGACTCTTCCACGTAGCCAGCCGCACGATATATTTGAGAACGGAAACGAGAGACGTGCCGCATTGGAGAGACTAACGGTTTATCCCATGTAAGAAGCCAGGTCATACCGTAATCCAGTGAATGAATCAGCCATAGATTCGTCCTGTCTGTAACCAAACAAATCAGCAGAGAATCGACCACCGGGACGACATTTATATGCCAGCCATCTATACTGTCCGGCAAGGCAGGATGTGCCTGCCATTCTTCCGGCCCGAACATCTTTCCTGAATCGATTGCGACAAAGGGCCCGTCCCATGATGGCGCCGTCCATTTGACAGAATACGATTTACGGCCGATTTGATTGCCGAAGATTCCAGCGCCATTGACCGTCCACATAATGAAGCTGTTATCCGGCTGCCGTATAACCGCCGGACTCATCAGATCAGAATCAAAATCGCATTTTGTGCAGCCACTACCGGCGGTATCGATGACTCTTTCGAGGATTTTGACAGCTTTGCCAAACTGCGCTTGTCCGATTTCCTGCGCTATGGCGAATATGGCATGCGCATCGGGAGAATTGGTGCGCCGTCGGCTGGCGCGGAAATAGATACCGACATGGCTTTTATCGAGCCATTCGATATCGACATCACTGAGATGATCCCATTTTCCCGGAAGTCTGTTTGGCGTCCTCAACGGGTTGAAAATAGTATCGGATAAACGATGATATTCTCCGAATCGAAACATATTGATGCAGTCATATGATACCCAGAACCGTGGATTCTCGCGCGCTTCAGTGGGAAACGGTGTGTCGACGAACAGTATTGGAAAGGCGCTGTCGGGGGCATATGCACTCGGCCATCCCTGCGGGGAATGAATAACATCGGGATGAGTGGTGGTATCGGTACAGCTTCCGCCGTTTATGGTGTCACCGTGGAAGATGAGATACTCGACGATATCTCCGGTGAAGAATTCCAGATGGACATTGACGATATCGGCGCATGCACTTGGATAGAGAAATAGAAGCGCTGCCCCGATAACAAGTGATTTGCAGAAAGTACACCCTGCCTTTCAACCCGAACATTTTCAGCGCAGTAGTGATCGGAGTATGATATAATATCATTATAGCTTTTATCCTGCAAGTATTTTTGCCGTTGTAATAATTAATGCTATATTATACAGAAGCATTGGTACCCCATCAGAATAGTGGGGCAGCATAGCGCACCCCGGGTTATCACTTTTTTTCATTTCATTATCACATATTTGTGCTACAATCTTGATTTTTTGATTGGGCATCATTTGTTGCAATTTATGGGACTCCGTCATTTCGATGGAGACGGAAGATCACGGTTTATAACATTTTCTGTGCATCGCAGGATTCCTCTTCTGCGAAATGATAGTTTTCGCCATGCGGTACTTCATGCAATCGAGCAGGCGCGTAGAGAATTCAAATTTAAATTGATCGCCTGGGTTCTTATGCCGGATCATGTGCATCTGGTCATTCTCCCGACGCGAGATTCAAAGGTTGGCTATATCGTCGGCAAGATAAAACAGCTATCGGCCAAATCGATTTTGTCCAAAATCCCCGAGTCTTCTCCATTGTGGGCCAAACTCACGGTCATGCGAAATGGTGTCAGTCGACGGGTCTTCTGGATGCGGCGATGCTATGATCGCAATTGCAGATCAAAAGCAGAATTACGAGAAAAGATTCGATATTGCCATCGCAATCCATTGCAGAAGGGATTGGCTCAAAGGCCTGAAGACTATAAATGGAGCAGTTTTCGCTGGTATTTGGGCAAATCGGATGTGCTGATTGAATGTGACAGAATTGAGTATTAACGGCAAGTCGCACCCTGCAGGTGCGGTACCACACCAGAATGGTGTGGCAAATCAAATTATGCAGAGCAAGTCGCACCCTGCAGGTGCGGTACCACACCAGAATGGTGTAGCAAATCAAATTATGCAGAGCGAGTCGCACCCTGCGGGTGCGGTACCCCACCAGAATGGTGGGGCAAATCAAATTATGCAGAGCGAGTCGCACCCTGCAGGTGCGGTACCCCACCAGAATGGTGGGGCCAATGGACATCTCCCC
>CAZGLR010000190.1:0-4300 GCA_964526635.1 uncultured Ignavibacteriales bacterium
CGGTCTGACGGTCACCAATGATCAGCTCTCGCTGACCGCGGCCGATCGGAATCATCGAGTCGATCGCCTTGAGACCGGTCATAAGCGGTTCTTTCACCGGCTGGCGTTCGATAACATTGGGCGCCCTGCCTTCGAGCAGACGGAACTTATCGGTAACAATCGGCCCCTTGCCATCGATCGGCTCACCAATCGGATTGACCACGCGCCCCACCATCGCGTCGCCAACCGGTACCTGGGCGACTTTGCCGGTACGGCGCACCGGATCACCCTCTTTGATGTCACGGTCGCTGCCGAAAATAGCGACACCCACGTTGTCTTCTTCGAGGTTGAGCACCAGCCCGGCAATATCACCGGGGAAGGTCACCAACTCCGACATCATCACATCTTCCAGCCCCCATACGCGGGCAATACCGTCACCGACCTGAAGGATGGTCCCGACGGATTCCATCTCGAGCTTGGTCTCGTACTTGGCGATCTCCTTTTGGATGATCGATGAGACTTCTTCCGGATTGAGACCCATAAGGCGCTTCTCCTGTATATCAGACTCTCATTACGTTCGCGTCATCCGAAGATGGTCAGGCCATCTTCAGCTTCATTAATCCTTCTTTCAATACCGATAAATGATGGCGTACGGAGCCATCGATTATCTGGTCGCCGACGATGACGACCATCCCGCCCAGTATGGCCGGATCGATTTTTTCATCGAGTGTTATCTTTTTACCGGTCTTGGCCGCCAGTTTGACTTTCAGATCCGACCGCTGCTGGTCGGTCAGCGTCGTGGCGGTGACGATTTTGGCCTGGATCATGCCGCGTTCGGTGTGGACGCGCTCCCGGAATTCCTCGATAATTTCATGAAGAAATCCGATTCGGTATTTGCGCACCAGAAGCAGCAGAAATTCCAGAAAGAGCGGCTCGAGCCGCTTGGCGAAGATCGTTTTGACCAGATCCACCTTGTGGCCGTCAAGGATGTGCGGAGCCAGAAGAAACTGCAGCAGCGAGCGGTCTGTGTTGATCAACTCGTCGAGTTGACCGAACTGCTCGATAGCCACATCGATCATCTGCTTTTCCTTGACGATATTGAACAGCGCGGTGGAGTATTTTTTGGCAACCATCTGGGCTAACATGGCTTACACCTTTTCCACGCTGTCGATATATTCTGTAATCAGGCGGCGGTCTTCTTTATCGTCGAGTTTGGTCGTGATAATTTTCTCGGCGGCAGCGATCGTCATTTTGACCATATCCTCTTTAAGTGCGGCGCGGGCTTTTTCGACGTCGCGCTGCAATTCAGATTTGGCCCGTTCGATGATCTCTTTGGCCTCGTCACGGCTCTGCTCTTTGATTTCGGCGGCCATCTTCTGACCCTCGTTGATCGCCTCGGTCATTTTCTGCCGCGAGACGTTTTCGATATCCGCCATTTTAGCCTCAAAATCGGCCCGGATATCAGCAATCTCGGTTTTGCCGGCATCGATAGCCTCGAATTCGCTGGCGATTTTCTGTCGCCGATCTTCCAGCAGCTTCATAATCGGTCCCCAGGCGAATTTGGCCAGGATAATGACCGTAATGATAAACCCGACAAGATGCGTCAGTATCAGTTGTATATCAACATTCATAGTGTCAAATCTCCCCGGCCGCAGATCATCGCAGATCCGGCGGCCGGCTGGTTTGGGTCACCCTGAGGTGGCGATAGTGTTGACTTAACCGATCTTACCGGACACGATAAAGAAGGCCAGCAGGGCGTAGAGGGTCAACGCTTCGATAAACGCCGCACCGATGATCATACCGGTCTGAATTTGACCAGCGGCTTCGGGCTGACGACCCATCGCTTCCATCGCCGAACCAACGGCTTTGCCCAGACCCAGCGCCGAACCAACGGCGGCAATCGCAACGCCCAGCGGCGCGGCCAACGCTAAACCAGTCTGAAAATCCATTGTCTGTCTCCTCTTGCAAGTTGTGTTATATAACCCACTATTTATTTTCAATTTGTCTAATGTGCATGTCCCTCGTGCGGCAGGGCCATCAGGATGTAGGCGGTCGACAGCATGAAAAAGACCAGCGCCTGAATCGTCCCGAGAAGCAGTGACAGGAAATAGAATGGTATCTGGAACGGTATCCCGACCGGGCTGCCGAACATGGCCAGCGATGCCACGCCAAGGGTAACCATGACGGCGATCAGCGTGTCTTCACCGAAAATGTTACCGTACAAACGGACGGCCAGTGAAAACGGTTTCGCGAATTCACCGATGATGTGGATGGGCAGGATAATGACTACACCCAAGCCCCAGGTAAAAGCTGAGTTTGGTTCCCCGCAAAGGTGATGGAAATATTTTCCCGGTCCCAGACGGGTAAACGCAATCAACTGGACATACAGAAATACCGCCACCGCAAGCGCTGCGGTCATGTTAATGGATGCTGTCGGCGCATGTAGCAGCGGCACCAGGCCGCTGAGATTCATAAACCAGATGTAAAGAAACAAGGTCCCCAAAAAGGGTATATATTTTTTGGTCTCTTTGCCGAGCATGGCATATGCGGCATTGTACAAACTTTCGAATATGAATTCGACGAAATTCTGAAGCGGCCCGGGAATCATCTTTTTCTTCGACGCCGCGACCGTGAAAACGACAATCATAATAAACGCGATCAGGAATGCGAAAAAGGTCACAGCGTAATCGTGCGCAAAGGTCTTATCGATGAACGAGAGAATACTGGGCAGGTGAGGCAAGGCGTCGCCACCGTGATCGGCAGCATGTTCGCCATGGTGCTCAACCGCCTCGTCAGCATGATGCGCGGTTTCCTGAGCGGTCAGGATGACCCGATTAAGCAGCGGATATATATTCATGCCATTCCTCGCGAATCGCGTTCGTGACTGGTCATATCATTGTTATAATCAAGGCCAAAGAGGACGCGCGCGGCCGCCTTGAGAGCCATCACCGCCAGCACCAGAGAAAATCCAATAACCAGCGGAATTGCGTCAAACTGTTCGATCGTTACCAGGAAATATCCGGAGGCATAAAGCAGAGGAAATTTTATTATCGCCACTACGGCGATGCCGGTTTTGTCGGTAATGTCCGGGCGGAGAGCTTTGCGGACCAGGGCTGAGAGAAACATCAAATTAAGCATTGACCACACGCCAGCTGACAACACGGCCAGCGCCGGATAGAATCCGAAATAGTAGGTTCCGAACAGGAAAGCCAGAAGCAGCAGCATTCCCGAGGTACGCAGGGTCCGCTGAATGAAGCCGTGTTCAAAGGTCGTTGTTGGAGTCTCGATTTTCATCAGCAAGTCGTTTGATCAGCTTGAAGGCCTCCATAAACCCGGATATCAAACCCAGGACACTGAAGATAATCAGCAGATATGGCTCAGTTTTTAATGCCCCGTCAAGCCAACTCCCGATCAGGTAGCCGACCACCGGGCCCCCCAGCATTAAGAAGGGAATCGAGGTGGCGATACCGATCTGCCGCAAGCCCTTATCATATTTATTATTAACCGTAACCTCTCACCAGTAAAAAAATACGGTTGCAGGTCACCAGTTGCACGCCCATTTAAGGAAGCTAATATATTCCGGCGACCTGAAAAGTCAAGCAGATTTGTCCATTTATTTGATAATTTTTTCACAAAGACAGGCAAACAGACATGATCTTCGATTTTCCGCAAATTACGGCGTAAAAGTCCGGTACGGCAGTTAAGAATAATAATGACAACATGTTATGGAGATTAAACAAATCGGTGTTGGTGTCCGGGTTCAAATTTACAGGTTAGTGATGACGGCAAAGAGAATGTATATTTTCTGGTTTTAATGAAGATCAAAAGTTTCCGGCCGGGTGAACCGACAATACGCAGCTTTGTCAGGGTTCCCGCTTATGGTGGTGAAATATTATCATTTGTGCGGATTAGGTTAACCGTGAGGCGATGACATTCTGAAAGCGAAAAATTGATCCCATTCTTCGGGTGGGATACTGTGTTATGATAGACCCGGCCACAAAAGGTCGGCCACCTCAGACGCGGGGCGTATTCGCCCGTTCGGATTGAACTGATAATCTTTCCCCAATCCTAAAGGATTGGGGCACCGACACTTTTCTTTCGCATAAATCCCCTGTGCCCCAAGTCTTTAGAGTTGAAGTTAGATTTCTGACTAATATTATATTTTCAGTCAATATTATATCTTAAGAAGGTCCCGGTGCCCCAAGTCTTTAGAGTTGAAGTTAGATTTCTGACTAATATTATATTTTCATTCAATATTATATCTTAAGAAGGTCCCGGTGCCCCAACTCTTTAGAGTTGGGGTAATATTTCGGATTTATAT
>CAZGLR010000191.1:0-4161 GCA_964526635.1 uncultured Ignavibacteriales bacterium
ACGAGAGGCTCCCGTTGCGGGAGTAGGTGGTTAATACTCGAAGCACATCTCGGGCGCCGGCCCTTTTTTTTAATAGCTACCAGTTCCTCAGTCAACTCATATCGCTAATCACAGGCGCGTAGGTACCAACTGAGCAGTGCGTGAATAGGGGACCCGATCAATCATCAATCAACAGGCTATGATTATTAAAAACCGGCAGGCAGCAGGCAGAATACATCACTATAATATTTTGTTATTTTATCATATGTAAACGGCTGCACTGACCGAGTTATCAGCACAGCCACGGTATCAGGGGGAAGGGTTATAAGACGCAATCGAAATCACCATCCGCGACCGCCGCCGCCCATCCCGCGACCCTGGGGACGATTCTGCATCATCTTTGTACGCCGTTCGGCGACCATCTTATCATATTCGTCGGATTGTTGATCGGTTAGAACATCTTTGATTTGCCGATGGTATTCATTCACGCGCGCCATCCTGTCATCTAACTTTCCACCGCTGCCTATGCCACCGAATCCGCCTCCAATACGGGCCCCGCCGCCACGGCCGGGCTCGGCAACATCGGCATATGCCGCCACAATCCGGTTGATCTCATCGACTTGTTCGAGAGTCAGATCAAGGCGGTCATAGAGATGTATCAGCATCATGCGGGGCAGTATCGGTTCTTCGAGATCATCGAAGATATCATTTTGCTCATCTGTCAATAATATTTCGATATCGTCGCTGACATCATCTTCAATGTCCTTGATCTCACCTCTGGCGCTACGGGGATCATCATTGTGTGCGATCACAACTTGTTCGAGCTTTATTATTCCGGCGGTCAGGATATCTTTGACCTTGGTTTTCTGTTCAGCGGTCAGATCTAGTTTGGCGTCAATATGCTCAAAACGCCATTGGGCAAGATCATCGATTCCAGCCGCCATAACGCCGGCCGAAAGAACAATGAAAGCACAAAGCATCAGACTGTATTTTGACATGGTGCGTATCCTCTCTGCAGGAGTGAAATATACCTATTGCATATGAGACATCACCGGTAGCAAAAAGACCAAAATAAATTCTGAAGTCTTGAGTATTTCTGCTGCAATCGCTATTCATAGCGGAGAGCATCGATTGGGTCGAGCTGTGCCGCCTTACGGGCGGGGTAGAAACCGAAGAATATACCGACCATCGCCGAAAATACGACCGACAGCATAATGATTTCAGGGATGATCACAGCGGCAACGGATGAATGTTCATTCAGCAGATAAACAGTGATCATCGAAAGCCCGATTCCGATCAGGCCGCCGCTGAGGCTGAGGACAATGGCCTCGGTGAGGAATTGAATCAGGATATCGCTTTCGCGGGCGCCGATAGCAAGGCGTATGCCGATCTCCCGCGTGCGTTCGGTAACCGATACCAGCATGATGTTCATGATACCGATGCCGCCGACAATCAGACTGACTGCTGCGATAGATCCCAGCAGCAACGTCATCATCTCGGTGGTTTTTGTGACTGCTTCGGTAATTTCAGTCTGGCTGCGGACAGTGAAGTCATCATCATCGCCGGCGCCAATATTGTGGGCACGGCGCAGGATTTCTTCGAGTTCGGATTTGGCGGCATCCATAGCATCAACCGATACCGCGCTGGCGTTAATCATGTCAACCCAGCGGCCGCCTTTAAGGCGATAAAACACAGTCTGGGCGGGCGCCAGGATCATATCATCCTGATCGTTACCCATGCCGGTCTGACCTTTGGACTTGAGAACACCGACGACGGTAAACGGGATGTTGCGAATACGGATACGTTGTCCGAGGGCATCGCCATCGGGAAAGAGCTCAGCGGCGACGGTTGCGCCGAGTACGGCAACTTTGCGCCGGGAGCGGTCATCGCGATCAGTGAAGAATTCGCCATAGTCGACTTCCCAGTTGCGGATGTCGAAATAATCGGGAGTGACGCCATAGATCGACGTTCCCCAATTGTTGCCGCCGCCGATAACCTGATCACCGGTTCTGATTATGGGTGAGACAGCAGAGAGAAGCGATGCTTCGCGTTCGATTTGTTCGACATCATCGAAAGTGAAACGGGATCGCGAGCCGGCGCCCATGTGGGCGCCGCCGGAGGTGAAACTTCCGGGAAACACAATCAGTAAATTAGTACCCAGCGAATTGATACTTTGCTCAATTTGATCCTGCGTTCCCTGGCCAATCGAGACCATGACGATCACAGCACTGACCCCGATAATGATACCCAGTGAGGTCAGCAGGCTGCGCATACGGTTTTTGCCAAGGCTTTTCAATGCTGCCCAGAGCAATTTCCGAAGTTGCTTCATAACTGTTCCTCCGGTAGTTCCACAACCTCCGGTTTCGGCATTGCCAGCAGATCAACCCGGGCATCACGGCGGTTGGGTACTATGTCATCGCGCCTGAGGCGACCATCGCGAAGTTCAATAATACGCCTGGCGTACACCGCGATTTCCTGTTCATGAGTAACCAGAAGAATCGTTATGCCGGAATCATTGAGTGTTTGAAACAGGGCCAGGATTTCAACCGATGTGCGTGTATCGAGATTGCCGGTCGGTTCATCGGCCAGGACAATGGCCGGTTGGTTAACCAGCGCACGGGCAATAGCCACCCGCTGCTGCTGCCCGCCCGAAAGCTGATTGGGTTCGTGATCCATCCGATCACCCAACCCGACTTTGAGCAGGGCTTCGGCCGCGGCTTTACGCGAATCGGCAATACGATGACTGCGGTCATAGAAAAGCGGCAGTTCGACATTTTCAAGCGCCGAGGTACGAGGCAGAAGATTAAAACCCTGAAAAACAAAGCCGAGTTTCTCGTTTCTGATCCGGGCGGCCTCGTTACGGCTCAGGCGGGTCACATCGCGACCATCGAGCAAATAACTCCCGCCGGTGGGCGTATCAAGGCAACCAAGCAGGTTCATCAGGGTGGATTTGCCCGAACCGGAAGCCCCCATGATGGCGACGAATTCGCCGGCATCGATCCGAATGTTCACACCCTGCAGGGCCGGTACCGCAATATCTCCGACACGATAGATTCGGCTGAGGTCGGCGGTTTCTATAACAGAAGGCATAATTTATCAATCCTGTTTTCAGAGATTAACTGTTATTAAAACCGCCGCGGCGGACCCATCGGCATGGTTGATTTCGATCGCGATGATGCCGAGGATGCTCCTGATTCTGTCGAGGCAATCACCTGCATCCCGACTTCAAGATTACGGCTTTTGACGATTTCGGTGTTGGCGCCATCGGAGACACCGGTGCGCACCATAGAAAAGTCAAGGGCGCCATGTTCATCGAGATACCACAGCATACCGGCATCTTCAGGAAGTCCTCTCCCCTGACCGCCTCCGAAAGCGCCCATCATACCCCCACGGCGTCCGTCGGGTCGTTGACCGGTTGAGGCAGTAGCTTCAGGTGGTTCGGTATCACGGTCAATTTGCCGTTGTTCGCGTTTCTTTTGCATAATCTCGCGCATAATTTCCTGGTCAGGACGAAATCGGAGCGCTTTGGCCGAGACCATCATAACATCGGTACGCTTTTCAAGGATAAAATCGACCGTGGCGGTCATACCGGGCATAAGCAGATTTTCGGAATTTTTGGCATCAACGACGACTGTGTACGTGACAACATTCGATACTGTCTTTGGCTGCATCCGGATCTGGCGTACGGTGCCGTTGAATATCTTATCAACGTAGGCCGGGACTTCAAAACGGACCTCCTGCCCAATGCTAATCGAACCAATATCGCTTTCATCAACATCGACCAGAATTTCGATTCCGGCGAGATCTTCGACAATAGTAAACAAAGTCGGTGTCGAGAGGCTGGCTGCGACGGTCTGCCCGGCCTCGACGGCCACATCGATCACGATCCCGGAGATGGGTGCCTCAATAACTGCATATTCGAGATTCCGTTCGGCGCGAATCAGGGCCGCCTTGGCCGACGTGACGGCAGCCCCCTGCGTTTTTAAAGCGATGGTGTAGGGTTTAAAAACCGATTCCGAAATGAGGCTTTGGTCGCGGAGCTTCTTGTTGAGATCGTAGTCATATTCGGCCTGATCAAGCTGGGCTTCGGCCCGGGTCAGGCTGGCACGGGCATCCATAACCGAGGCGGACAGAAGGACTGTATCCAGCACTGCCATAAGCTGCCCCTGCTTTACCCGATCG
>CAZGLR010000192.1:0-4128 GCA_964526635.1 uncultured Ignavibacteriales bacterium
CGAGCTTCTCGACCACGACGCCCCTGACTTCATCTTCCTCAATATCACGGGCATTGTAATCGGCGAAAACCATATTGCGCACAGTCAGATCGAAATTCTCGTCCTCATAGGTCGGGGCATCGCCCGGCGCCACCGGAACATCGGCCAGCGTGGTTTTGATTGTTAATTCCTCATACGAACCATCATCGCGCGGACGCACCACACCGAAGCTCACCTCGGCGCCGGCGCCCTGATCCGACAATCTTTTCTGAAACATCGAGATATTCGCTTCTTTGGCCACCTCAATCGAGTCGCCATTCATGGTAATCAGAAAATCTCCGGCTTTAATCCCGGACTCGGCCGCCGGCGAATTAGCGATGACATCGGTCGCCACGATCCCGCCAGACACATCCAAACCCCAGAACCCCGCTACTTCCGGATCGAGAGCTTGCAGCGCGATCCCGAACCAGCCGCGCTTGGTATCACCCGGCTTGGGTGGCTTAGCCAGCAGTTCCATAAACTCATCGTGCATCATCAACCCCACTGGTTTTCCAAACGAGCTCCCGGCATCATAGGGAGTAAACTCCGTCCCGGTCTGATCCACCGGCGTCACCACACCTACCAGGCGGCCATTTGGCGTGACAATCGGCCCCATAATAAAATCAGGAGTCAATTCACCGGTCAAATAATACGACTCCGGTTTGGTGATGACTGATGTAATCGCGGTCTGTGTCATCTGGAAACGCGGCTCGAAATTATCGGGAAGCATCCAGAAAATATATACCCGGTCGCCGACATCGAGATCGACTTCGGAAAACTCAGCATACTCGACCTTATTCCACACTGAGTCGGGGAGACGGCAAAACGCTATCGAACTGTATTCATCAACCCCGATATACTCGGCATCGTATGAAACACCTGATCTGGTCTTTATTGTCAGTGTCTTCGGTTTATCCACTCGCGGACTGCCGAATTGCTCCGATCCGAACCCGAAATCCTCAGACAATGCTGTGCCATCGAATATCACCAGGCCGTCGGGGCCCACCAGCATACCCATCACCCGGCCCTCGATATCGTCGCTCTGGCCCATAAAAGTCATCTCGGTCTTGAATTCAACCGACACCAGTATCTCATCGATCATGTCGTAGATATCCGATGGCGCCATTGTCTTATCTTTGGCCGCCGCCGTTGCAGAAAGTACCACCAGTAGAAATACCAGCATCATCGCACGCATCATTCGAAATCTATTCATCATGGAAAGAGCCTTTGTCATCATCATTTTTGGCTTCGGGTTTAATCAGGACATACCGCTGGGCGCCACGCCGATCGATTGTCACAAGCGTCTTCTCATCGTCCTTAACCGCATCATACATGGTTTGCAGTTCTTCGAGATTCGCCACCGGCGTTTTGTTCACCGCCTTGATTACATCGCCACGACGGAGTCCGCCGTCAAACGCCGGTCCGGGCGATTTGGCCTGGGTTACATAGACGCCGATAGTGTCTTTAAGGCGGTTGTCGATCGCCATCTGCTTGGTAATCGATTTGGCCGTAAACTGCCACGTCTCAAACTCCATATCCTGACCCAGCAGATCACCCAATGGCCTCGGAGTGACATATCGCGTCTTTTCTTGACCCGCAACCAGGGTTGTCATCTGTACCTGTTCGTCCACCGGAAGACTCGCCACGTGCTGATAGAACTGTGGCAGCTCTTCTTCAAAACGGACCGAGACTTCCTCGCCCCCCAGACGTAAAATAATCTCGCCTGCGGTCAGGCCGGCCTCTATGGCCGGCGAACCGGGATCTACCGACGCCACCAGCACCCCACGGCCGGTATCTGCGCCGAAAAACGCCTCCAGATTCTGTAAGGGCTGGGCATGCACCCCAATCCAGCTTCGCTTGACTTTGCCGTGTTCAATCAACTGCGTGGTGACATCACGGACTATATCGATCGGAATCGCAAATCCGATATTCTCGGCAAAAAATACACCGCGGGTATTGATCCCGACGACTCTGCCATCGAGATCCACCAGCGGTCCCCCGGAATTGCCGGGATTGATCGCAGCATCGGTCTGCAGCCAGGTATTGTACCGTCCGGTCTTTTCACCTGAGGGAAGACGGATATCTCCCGGGAAAAACCTGTCGACTGTCGAGATCACCCCGGTCGAAACCGAGCGCGACAGGGCCAATGGCGACCCCATGGCCAGCACTGTCTGGCCCACCTGCAGGGTATGCGAAAAGCCTAACTCGGCCAGATATATCTTTCCATTGTATTCAGATAAATCAAGCTTGATCACCGCCAGATCAGTTGCCGGATCGCCGCCGATGAGCTTGGCCGGGACCTGCTCACGGTCATGCAGGGTACAAATTATCCGCTCGGCCCGCCCGGCAACATGATAATTGGTTACCGCGTAGCCGTCGCTGGTGATAATCACCCCGGACCCGACCACAGAGAGCTTTTTCTCCCGCCCGGTCAGGTAATCATAGACCACCGGCTGTATGTGAATCAAGGCCGGCAGAACTTTGTCGCGGGCCATATATATCTGATCCTGATAGGATTGCGCCATAAGAGGCGCCATCAGAACAATCAGACAGAAGACAACGATCAGTTGTTTCATGCATATCTCCTTTATACCGAATGACCGGAGGATACAGCCTGCCAATCACCCGGACAATGATAAAACAGCTACTCTATTTAATTTATGAATCACAGAAATGTTCCACCAGCAGGTATACGATATCACGGGGGAGAGGTCCCAACAGGATATATCCAACCGAGGGGCGCGGCAAGAGTAGAGTATGAACCGGACTCACAGGTAACACATTTGACCGGAGACAAAGGTGACAATATGTTATGGCAGACACAAGATGGCTTGCAGTCCTTGCCTGTTGCCTCTTCAGATGGATACCGAACCGCTTCAATGGCGATCAGGCTGCCCCGAAAACCCTCGTTATGGTGAGCCTTTTCAGGGGCGCGTAAGTCCCGCCAAACTTTTCGATTTTTCCTGTTGCCAAGTCCGGATTTTTATTTATATTTGTTGGCCTGTGAAAGACGGTACCCCGCCCGCAGGGTGGGACAGGATGTGATACAATGCCGAAGTGGTGGAACTGGTAGACACGCTGTGTTCAGGGCGCAGTGCTCGTAAGGGTGTGTGGGTTCGAATCCCACCTTCGGCACCATAAAAGACGATGTCCCAACCCCGGTCATCTCTGACCCGGGTTTTTTTGATGGCTGGATGCAATTCTTGCAGGCTTTGCTCAAAAACTACTAAAATGGCGATTCTGTTTCATGTTACTGCGCAAATCAAACCGTTTTTTGATTTAGTTGGATTTTCATTGTGGCCCGCTTTGACCATTAATCCTCTGCATCCTATTTTTACGGCAATTCACCTTGCTCAAAACTGTCAGGGACATCATATTGGTGCATGAAGTTAGAGTGGGTGGCATCCATCGCACGCGATGGGGCACCCTGCCGCCCCGACGCCTGCGCCGGATCACGACAGAATTGACATGAACCGGGCACATTACCTTACAACCGGATCTAAAAAACGGGGGCTGGTGACAGCCTCAAAAACTCGGCACGATTAATACAATGGCCGGGCAGGAGAACCGCGATGTCTCAGGAAGCATCAAAAACGAACAGGATTCGGACCAATGAATTCTTCTCCTTGTATTTTACCGGAAGAGTCATAGATGTAGGCTGTGGTGACGATCTGGTCGTTGCGCACGCCGAGCCGTTTGATCGTTCGCAGGGAGATGCTCAAAACATTCTCGAATACCGCGAAGCTAACTCCTATGATTGTGTTCACAGTTCGCACTGTCTGGAGCATATGGAAGACCCGGCTTTGGCGCTGTCACAATGGTGGGCACTTCTAAAACCAGGCGGCTACATGGTAATTGTTGTGCCGGATGAAGAACTCTACGAACAGGGTGTTTTCCCCAGTCTTTATAATTCCGATCACAAGGCGACATTTCATTTATCAAAACATCCTTCGCTGACCTCAAAATCGCATGCGATTGACCGGATGATTGACGAGCTTCCCAACGCTTCGTTGCTAAGCGCTGAGCGGCAGGATATAGGATATGACTATACTCTGATGAGAAGAGGATGCTCGAAATGGGGTCGGCTTTTAAGATTTGAGAACCATAACT
>CAZGLR010000193.1:0-3664 GCA_964526635.1 uncultured Ignavibacteriales bacterium
CTGGCGATCGCCCGCCAGCGCAACAATATCCTTTGCATCGCAGCTCTGGAGCGGTAGGCAATTACTTTATCGTGATTTTGTCGGTTGAGACTAAGTGCTACTGAATACTGATGGATTACAAGCCCATCTTTTGGAGGCGGTAGCGGACCGCGCCCTCGGACAGTCCAAGACGGCGCGCGATTTCAGCTCGATTATTATTGCACTTCCTCATCAAAAACACAAGCTGCTGTGCGCCGGAGGGCGAGTCATCAGTCACAATGCGAGCCATGACCGAGATATTTCGGTCGGAGACCATAATCAGCCGTTCAACTTCCTGGCGCAGTTCGCGGATGTTGCCGGACCATTGTCGCTTCTGAAACACGTCGGTCATGATCTTCAGATCATCGGGATTGCTTTCCACGCGATTAAGCGTGAGGAAGTGACCGATCAGGAGCTCTATATCGCCGGGTCGTTCGGACAGCGGCGGCAATGACATTTCGACATGACGGATGCGATGATACAAATCGGCCCGGAATTCATTGCGCTCGATCATTGCCACAAGGTCACGGTTAGTGGCGGCAATCAGGCGAAAATTGACTTCGATCTCAGTGGTGCCGCCCAGCGGTCGAATAGTTCTTCGCTCCAGCACGTCGAGCAGTTTCGATTGAACCGTCGGCGATGCCTCACCGACTTCATTAAGGTAAAAAGTGCCGTTCTGCGCCAGCTCGATCAATCCGCGCTTGTCGCGCTCAGCGCTGGTAAACGCCCCGCGTTTGTAGCCGAATAATTCGGCCTCGAGCATCGATTCCGGGATAGCTGCGATATTCACGATGACAAACTCACCGGTGAAGCCGGAGCGATGATGTAAATACCGTGCCAGCAAATCCTTACCGGTACCAGTCGGGCCGGTCAGCAAAATGGGAAACTGAGTCGGCGCCATATACTGCGCCTGCTCGAGAATCTTTTCGACCGATGGCGTACGGGTGATAATACGCAGATTGTCCGGCATCGCGACAGCCGGAACCACCGGCGTACCCGAGCGCGTGAATTCGACGTCGATCTTCTCGATAAAATGGTTAACGGATTCGCCGGCAAAATACTCGCGGGCAAGGTGCAACATGGCGTTCTTTTCGCCATTTCGATATGCACTCGAGGTGGCGGCGATGTAGCGGGCGGCAGCCAGATTGTATCGAGCACCGATCATGTTGAGCAAATCGATGGCTTCTTCGAACTCGTTGCGGGCGGCGGCAATTTCCCCATTAAGGACCGCAAGCTGACCCTTGATGCGATGGCATTCGGCAATCTCGATCCGTTCGTTGAGCTTGGTGGCTACCACCAGGGCTTCATCGACAGTTGCCGCAGCGAGATCATATTTTTTGAGACCGAAGTAGGCATCGGCCATGTGACGCTTTATCTGTGAGATTAAAAACGATTCCGGGGCGATTTCGAGGCCAATTTTGAGGCCCTTGTTCAACTGTGCCAGTGCGGTGGCATGGCTGCCCTGCAGGTTCAGAATCCAGCCATAGTATTCGTGGTAGATAGCTTTTTGACGTCTGTAGTCATCGAGATATGGCCTGGCCTTTTCGAGCTGGGTGATGGCCTTGGGGTAGTCGGCGAGCAGGGCATAGGGAATTGAATAATTTAGATGATAATAACATTTATCTTGATCATCTATATATCCTATGACACGATATATAGCATCATAATCAAATAGCGTATCGTGGATATTACCATTAATTAACTTGTAATAGGCTAAGTTACTTTTTGCCAAAGCAAGGCGACGACTATCTGTACTATCTATTAATGCAATACATTTATTTAGATGTGTTAGAGTTGAATTCAAATCACCGGCATGAAATGCAATATATGCTAATCGATTTAGGGCCATTATTTGCCCGAGATTAGATTCCACCCGCTTGAAACTGGCATAGGCTTCAATAATTAATTCTCCTGCGTTCAATAAATCGCCCCTGAAAGCAAAGCACTTACCAAGTAAGTATTTTGCCCTCGCAAAATATTCATGTTCATTAGTATTCCTGAAATACTCGATAGCAAAAATCAAATCCTCTTCAACTTCATGATTACCCAATGAAATGTTGGCCTCAGAAAGTAAAATATTGTATAGGGCTAAATCTGAATCACATAGTACAGTCCTATCTATATTCCGAAGCTGGCGAATGGCAGTTTTTGTATGCCCGGCTTTGATTAGCTCGAAAATTGAAGCCAACTCTATTTGAGTTTTAAATTTCATTTCTTTTTCGTTATTTATTCGCATATAAAATACATTATTAATTCTCTAAGTTGTTCCCAAAGACTAATCTTTTGAGATTCTAGAGTTACTGGCTCAGTTGCCGTCGAAACAATAGCGGAATCCGAGACAGTTGTAATATCTTGGAGATTTTCATTATACGGCCGTGCAGTGATTTCATGCCAGCCACCTTCATCACCGACGGGATTTGAAGGTTCAACTTGGTCCTTATCCTTCCAGTCGATGATATCAGCCATCACGCCTGATGGGAAAGTGCTCAACATAAAAACCGTGAGCACGCACATGATGATCAGCTTTTTCATTTTAGATCATCCTCTCTCTACGGTCAGAACGACCGCAAATATTACCAGTATGTTTTTCCAAATATGCAAGCCTATTGAGTGATTTTGCTTGCCCATATTGATCTTCGCCACGTTTAAAACTGACAAAAGCCTCAATTAATTCAGATTTTGCATTCGCAAAATCGCCGGCGTTTGCCAAACAACTGCCCAAATAGTACTTTGCCACTGCAAAACTGACATGATCCGCACCTTTTTGAAAGTAACTTACCGCCTCCTTCAAATATTTTTCTACTTGATAATCACCCAGTTCGATTTTTGCTATAGCTGAAATCAGCCTTGCCCTTGCCAGATATTCAGGCATGGCATTTTTGTAGTCCAGATCTTCTATTATCTGAATGACGCCATTATACTTTTCGGATTCAAGCAGTAATTCTGCCGTATCCAAAGATTTTACAATTCCAGTAGGCATATGCTATTTCTGTGATACCCCAGGGTTTTTGAATATGTCAAATATTGCACATATAATCTTTTCTAATACCGTTGTAATGCTATGATCGGTCAGTTCGGAAGAAGTATCAGGTCCGATTTCAGGTTCTGTCGGAGGATTGGTCTGCGAGATGCCAGCGACTTTATATTCTCCAAAAGGATCCTCATCACCGACGGGATTTGATGGCTCAAGCTGGTCCTTATCCTTCCAGTCAATGATATCAGCCATCGCACCTGATGGGAAAATGCTCAACATAAACACCGTGAGCACGCACATGATGATCAGCTTTTTCATTTTAGATCATCCTCTCTCTACGGTCAGAGCGACCGCAAGATATATTTTTACGTGACTTGCCGAAACCTCTCTGTCAGCGCCGATAGTACACAGGAACATGCCCTGTGTGGCCGTGTGTGTCTCAATGAACGCAGTGTGGTGGGTCGCAAAAAATGTACTGCTGTCTGCCCCGTACACCTTTTACTGATTTAATATAACGATCAGGTCCAATGTTTGTCAAGTAAATAATTCAATTAAAACGCTCAAAAATGAAAATATTTTACGATGATAAAAATATTATAGCATATGAGTGGCTTTTGGGCACGGTATCGGATTCGTAAATTTACGAATTTATCCGTAGTGAATTCGTAAATT
>CAZGLR010000194.1:0-3565 GCA_964526635.1 uncultured Ignavibacteriales bacterium
ATCCAACATGAGGACCGAGAACACCGTGCCGTAACGCCGAGAGCGGTCGAGCTCGACCCTGAAATTTGCCGCGATCGGAATTACCATTGTTTTTACTATTCTGGCGGCTATTGTCCTTATTGTCAGCCTGGTTCGAAGACTCGATGATGACTGGCAGGCGCACGAGGAAAAACAGCGGGAAGAGGCATTGGCCAAAGATCAGTCCATTGATACGACTACGCTACTTATCATCATTGCCGCGGCAGCCACCATTGTCAGCGGACGATTCCATATTCGCCGTGTCCGGCGCCTGATGCCATCGGGATCACTTCACGGCCAATGGTCGGCGCAGGGCAGGGCGATTCTCCACGGTTCTCACGTGGTACCCAAAAAACGATAATCGGCATGGTCAGGAGATAGAAAATGAAATTGAAAATCACAGTCCATGGTGTCGCCTATGAAGTCGATGTCGAAGTCCTCGATACGGGCGACGGTTTCCCGACAACACCCCCGCCGCGACCCCGTCAGCGTCCCGCTGGCGGCAATCAGACCGCACCTCCGCCACGACCCCAGTCATCATCCCCGAGCGGAACCGCCAGCGGTATGGTGACTTCACCGATTGCCGGGACAGTTATCGAGTTGAAATGCAAACCCGGCGATAAGGTGGAGAAGAATCAGATTCTTCTCATTATCGAAGCTATGAAGATGAAAACGTCGATTGCCGCTCCGACTGCCGGTACCGTCAAATCCGTACCGGTTGCCGTCGGCGACAGTGTCCGCGAAAATCAGACGCTGGTCGAATTTGAGTAAGTGAAATCGGATCGGAGTTGACTGTGGACATCGTTTGGAATTTTTTGCAAACCGGCGCCCTGTTCCATATGACCTGGGGCAACCTGATCATGCTGCTGGTTGGACTGATTTTTCTGTACCTTGCCATCACCAAAGACTATGAACCATTGCTTCTGGTGCCGATCGGCTTCGGTATCCTGGTCGGCAATATTCCCTTTGCCGAGGGATTAAGTATCGGCATTTACGAACCGGGGAGTGTTCTGTCAATTCTCTATCAGGGTGTCACCCAGGGCTGGTATCCGCCATTAATTTTTCTCGGTATTGGCGCTATGACCGACTTCTCGGCCATGCTGGCCAATCCGCGCCTGATTCTGCTTGGCGCGGCGGCCCAGGCCGGCATATTCCTGACCTTCACCGGCGCTATCCTGCTGGGATTTTCATATACCGATGCCGCCTCTATCGGCATTATCGGCGGCGCCGACGGCCCCACGGCCATTTTCCTTTCATCGAAACTCTCGCCGCACCTGCTGGGTGCGATCGCTGTATCGGCTTATTCCTACATGGCCCTCGTACCGGTTATACAACCGCCGATTATCAGATTGCTGACCACACGCAAAGAACGACTCATCCGGATGAAACCGAGTAAACCGGTAAGCCGTCGCCTTCGCATCATTTTCCCAATCCTGGCTTTTCTGGTTACCGGTTTAATCGCGCCCGGATCGATCAACCTGCTGGGTTTTCTCTTTTTCGGCAATGTGCTCAAGGAATCGCTGGTTACCGAGCGCCTCGCGGCCACCGCCCGGACGGCCTTCATCGACATTATCACGATACTGCTTGGATTTACGGTCGGGGCGTCAACCGATGCGAGCCGTTTTCTGACGCCTGACTCGATTAAGATATTCGTGCTTGGTGCGGCATCGTTTTGTATTGCCACTGCAGCCGGGGTTATCTTCGCGAAAATCATGAATGCTGTCAGCAAGCAGCCAATCAACCCGATTATCGGGGCCGCCGGCGTATCGGCCGTCCCCGACTCCGCCCGCGTGTGTCAGATGGTCGGCGCCCATGAGGATCCGAATAATTTCCTGATCATGCATGCCATGGCGCCCAACGTTGCCGGCGTGATCGGGTCGGCGATCGGCGCAGGTATCTTGCTGGCGACTTTCGGCTGATCACTCCTCGTATTCGCCGGTAATGTATCGATCCGCCCAGGCCGCAATCAATGCTCCGGCGAAACGACTATCGCGCTCGCTGGATAACAGGTGATCGGCATCATCGAGGGAAACGAAACTCTTGGGATGCCGGGCCGCCTTGAAAATGGCCGCGGCATGGTCGATATGTACTGTGCGATCTGATGGTGAATGTAATATCATCAAGGGAATCTTCATCTCCGACAACCGTTCGGTAAACTTGCTGCTGCTGAGATCATCGAGCATGCTCTTTTTTACCCGGAACGACCGTCCTGAAATCTCCACTTCGGCATGGCCCTGTTCAGTGAATTCATCTTCTTTCGATTTCAGCAGACCGGTCAACTTCTTGCTGTTCGATGGCGCCGCGATAGTCACGATCGCTTTAACCGACGTAATCTCGGTTGCGGCATTGAGAACTGCCGCACCGCCAAGGGAATGGCCGATCAGCAAACGGGGCGATTCGAACGCATCACCCATATATTGCGCCGCCGCAACCAAATCCTGGATATTGGACGTGAATGTCGTATCACCAAAATCGCCCTCGCTCTGGCCCAACCCGGTAAAATCAAAGCGGAACACCCCGATGCTATGTTCATTCAGGACTTTGGCGATATTGACGACCGCCTTATAGTCTTTATTACAGGTGAAGCAGTGGGCAAAAAGCGCGTAGGCTTTTGGTTTGCTTTCTTTGGGAAGATCGATCAATGCCGCCAGTTTCGAACCGAGACTCCCGGGAAATGAAATCCGTTGTGTGGGCATGCAGAATATTCCTTCCGTTAATTGCCGGCAGATAAGATATTTGTTCAATATAACAGAATCAAAAACAGTTTGTTTCGGTTTGTCACAAAGTCTCTGGCGGAATTGAACAATTCCCGTGAACAGTTGGCCCGGCCGTCTGTTGTACTGTGTAGATAGCAGGTTTATCGATCTAAAACGACAAGAGGTACCCATGCCGCAAAATGTCTCTCAAAAACTTATAGAAGCGCATCTGGTTTCCGGACGGCTCGTCCCCGGAGAAGAAATCGCCTTGAGAATCGATCAGACCCTGACCCAGGACGCCACCGGAACGATGGTGATGCTTGAACTGGAAGCGATGGAACTCAAGCGGATAAAAACTGAGCTTTCCGCGCAATATGTCGATCACAATCTGATACAAACCGACTACAAAAACGCCGATGATCATCTCTTTCTCCTCAGCGCCTGCAGGAAATTCGGTTTGTGGTACAGCCGACCCGGCAATGGCGTCAGCCATCCCGTCCATATGGAGCGTTTCGGCAAACCCGGAAAAACCCTGCTTGGTTCCGACAGCCATACCTGTTCAGCCGGATCGATGGGTATGCTGGCGATGGGCGCTGGCGGTCTCGAAGTCGCGCGGGCTATCGCGGGTGAACCGTTTTATGTCCCCATGCCGAAAATTATGGGCGTCAAACTGACCGGACGCCTCCCTGACTGGGTCAGCGCCAAGGATATTATTCTCGAGATGCTGCGCCGCCACGGTGTCAGCGGGGGCGTCGGCAAAATAGTCGAATACTATGGCCCCGGGCTGGCCTCGCTGAGCGCCATGGATCGCCATGTCATCGCCAACATGGGCGCCGAACTTGGCGCGACCA
>CAZGLR010000195.1:0-3329 GCA_964526635.1 uncultured Ignavibacteriales bacterium
TAAGTTATCAGCAAGTCGCAGAGCCATGGATCAAAAGCGGGAACCCGACAATTGCGAAGCAATTGTCGGATGACACCGCCGAGTGGGACTTATGTTTTTTCCATATTTACCAAAACCGGCACCGAATTACGAAGCAGATCGAGTACCGGTGATGTTTTTTGTACATGCTCGCAAAGCTCCTGGATCTTGTTTTCAGGGGCATCCGCTTTCACTTTGTAGTTCATTCGGATATTTTCGTAGCCTGGCCTTATGTTTTCCGAAAGACCGAGAAAACCATGAAGGTCAATGTCGCCCTCGACATTGAGTTCGAGTTCATCTATTTTGATTCCCTGAGCCGCAGCATTGTAGGCAAAGCCGACGCTGATACACGAGGCGAGCGCGTGCAGGACCGACTCTACGGCATTTGGACCCTGGTTTTCACCCAAAATAATCGGCGGTTCGTCACTCTCAAGAACAAACGGCTTCTTCCGCGAGTCGTCCTCCTTGCCGGCCCCGAAGAAGGACTGTATTTTCGTGCGCGAGTGCCCTCCCTCCAACCACTGGGTGTTCGCGCGAAACTGGAACTTCGCAATGTCCGGCTGTTCTTTGATGGTCTCCACCGTATGCATCAACTGATCGACATTTATGCCGTTGAGCTTCTTTTGATTCGCCATGTTGTTCTCCTTCCATTGAGTATTTGTTTCCCGAAAGATCGTGCGGGGAAAGCGTGCGAGAAAAATCCTGTTGTTGTTAGGAAGTATGATTTCTCCGCGCAGTATTTACCTGTGCTGGCGGCGGATGCCAAAACCTGCTCAATCGGATACGATCGATGATCCTCATTCTCAGGCCTGGCCAATAATTGTATCGTATGTACAACGAAACAGATCGTCCAATATTTGATGTGATTTTATGAATTTACGTTAAAACAAGAATAATTAAGCTCCCGATTGATGGTGATACAGGATTTGAAAAGAATAAGCTGATTCTTTGATATTTAATTGCCGAACAACAAACTGTCCACGGGATCAGTACCAACTTCCCCATTGACATCAGCGGCCGGCACATACATATTCCCACCGGTTTTAAGAGTCAAATACACTATCGGAAGAATCCCGGAAGGGCAGACGATACGATGCAAATTATACATTCCGCCGATGAGGCCATAAATTCAACCATCCTCAAACCGGGCAGTGTCATCTATGCCTCCGGTAATGCGGCCACCCCGCAGGTGCTTTTAGCCCAGCTTGGCCGCGACTTATCGATCAAACGGGTGGCGCTGTACATGGTCCTCCCGCTGGGTAATCAAATCGATCATCTCTACACCGAAGAACGGTGCCAGGAACTGACCCATCGCGTGATTTTTAACAGCTATCTTACCCGCGAGGCGGTCAACAAGGGTTGGGCCAAGTATCATCCGATGCATCTGTCAGAAATCCCCAAATACGCCCATTTTCAGAAACAGGGCCCTAATGTCGCGCTGATTTCCGTGGCCGGCCCTGATCAGGGTGGGTATTACAGTCTGGGCACGACCGTTGAGGCGGTCCTGGCGTCAATCCGTTCGGTGCGCCGTCGCGGGGGAGTAGTGATTGCGGAGCGCAACAAGAAGATGCCGTTTGTGCTGGGGACGACTATTCCCGAACGGTATATCGACTATTTGCTGGATACTGATTATGAGTTGCCATCGTCACCGGTGCATACGCCCGACGAGCGCGCGCATCGGATTGGCAAGATTATAGCAACAAAATATCTTCGCGATGGCTCCGGCGATGAACCCGGCTCAACCCTGCAATATGGTATCGGCGAAGTCCCCGAGGCGGTCACCGATGCTATCATCGATCAGGGGATATCCGATCTCGGGATTCATACCGAATTGTTTTCCGACGCCATGATCCGTCTGGTTGAAAATGGTGTCGTGACCAATCGCTGGAAACCGGCAATCAATTTCTCGGTATCGTCGATATTTCTGGCCCGTAATCAGAAGGCGTACGACTGGTATAATTACAACAGCGCAGTGCAGAGCCGACCGTGTGATTACACCAACAGTGTGTTTACGATTGCTGAGATTCCGCGCATGGTCACGATCAATGGCGCGATCGGTATCGACCTGCAGGGGAATATCTGGGCTGATTCCATGGATGCCCGCCGCATTTACAGTGGGGTCGGCGGGCAGTCTGATTTCATACGCGGCGCGCAGTACAGCGACGATGGCGTCGCGATTATCGCGATGAAATCAACGACATCGAATGGCCAGTCGAAGATTGTCGATATCTGCCCTGCGGGTATTACCACCACCGCGATTCCGGCTGATCAGGTGATTCTGGTGACCGAATATGGCGCCTTTGATCCGCGCCGTCTGAGCATGGGTGAGCGGGCGGTCGGGATTGCGCATCTGGCGCATCCGGATCATCGCGAGAATTTATTGAAAGTCATCTACGATGATCCTGCTTTCCATAAGCCGGACTGGGCGTTGCACAAGGGTATCCCGGGGTTTACATCGTATGAACGGGCGATTACGGGGGGATGATCTGGCGGCAGGATCTCTTTCGCTTTGCTCAGCGCGGATCCCGTCCGGCGATCCCCCAAAAGGAAAATAAGCCGTTCCGATTTCACTTGCGCTGGGTAATATGCATATTATCTTGCCTTTGTTGCAGCCCTCAATATCGGAGTAGAGAACTCCCCAAAAAGGGCTATGGGGCACGGCGTATGTAAGGGGTATTGGTGTGGCCGCACAGCGACCGCAAACAAGCTCGATCGAATCTCTGCCCTTCAAGGTTGAGCATTACCGTGAATGGCGCCGCCGCCAGATAATGCGCATGGCGTTCACCTACCTGGCGCCATTGATAATTCTCATTATTTATTTCCAATATCGATATGTCGGTCTCGAGGAAGAGAGCCATCGCGTACATCTCGGGGCAATCGCCGAGCATCAGGCCAATACGCTGGATTTGTGTGGCTGTAACCCGCCTCTCCGAGGTGGGTTTATTCTTTTGGGGAGCTATCTATGGATCAGGCAGACGGGTAATCAAGCTACTTTCTCTAATTCAATATTGTGGCCAATGGACGTCCTCGTCCACCGTCAATATTGGTTGGCGCACGAGACGTACGCCAACCACAGGAACGAAGTGAGCGAGGTCCTGCATGTTATCTTCGTAGGGGCCGGGATTACCCGACCCGCTGGATTTGTGTGGCTGTAACCCGCCTCTCTGAGGTGGGTTTATTTTTGGGGAGCTATCTATGGATCAGGCAGACGGGTAATCGAGCTACGTTCTCTAATTCAATATTGTGGCCAATGGAGGTCCTCGTCCACCGTCAATATTGGTTGGCGCACGAGACGTACGCCAACCACAGGA
>CAZGLR010000196.1:0-3318 GCA_964526635.1 uncultured Ignavibacteriales bacterium
GGTCAATTCGGCCTCAAGATCGCCGTTTGCTCAAATGTCGTTGTCAATGGTGGTGTCATACTCCATGGCGGAACAACCGCCAAGAATTGTGTCGGCGTCCTTGTAGGAGGAAATGCCGCCGATATCAAGCTTAACAATATGGCAGTTAAAATCTACGGCGAAAGCGGCCATTGTGTCAAAGACAGCTCATCGTGGGGCGGGCATGATATCGAAATCAATGGCGGTGATTTCTGGAATCTCTGTACCAAATATGGTAGCCGATGCGCCTACGAAGGCGCTGCCATCTCAATTGGCGGCATTTGTACTGAATACTTCACTGAGTACCATTACTCAATTCACGATGTAACGATCCATCAATCTCCGGGCCAGGGGATTGTGGCCGGTGGCAAGGGCGATTCACTTCGGGCTGCGCTGATTAATATTTACAACAACACCATCACCACTGACCACTTTAACCATAAGTACGACACCGGTAATGGCGATCAGGTATGTTTTGGTTCTTCTAATGCCTACGGTATTCTCGTTCGCGGTATCCGGGGGGGATCGAAAGTTTATAACAATACTATCATAAGCGGCACCCAGCATGGTGGCGGGCGCGGTATTATGGTCGAAAACTGCAACGGCTTCGGCGAATATATTGAAGTTTACGATAATCTGATCGATGTTCACGAGGGACCCGACGTCCAGTATACGACCAATTCTGTCCATGGTATCCGCCTGCGTGTGCCAATCAGTGATTCCGATAATAATTCCCTGTCGTATATTAAAGTATTCAATAACGACGTCACGGTTAAAGCCGATACCCTGTCATCCAGCAGCGCCTACGGCCCCGAGGCGTTCGGTATCCGCTGGACCATGTGGGAAAGCGACCATAATGTTCAAGTGTACAACAATACCTTGCGGGCCTATGCCCTCAGTGATGGATGTTTTGCCACTCCCATTTCCTTCGAGGGATTCTATGGCGCCGGAGAAGGAATTATCTGCAAAAATAACCGCTATATCTCCAACAATATTGGCGTAGCTATCTGCTACCGAGTGGATCATACCGCCAAGGATATTCTACTCCAGGCAGATACGATTGAGATGATATCCGATGGCTACGATTCAGCAACTGTGCATATTGGTTGGAAATATTTTGGTGAAACCGCCACCAACAACCGTCTGCGCGATGTCTTTTTCGCCGGGGATGCCAGTGAAGACGATGTCCTGTTCGGTAATACCGGCACACAGGAAATCATTTATGAAAAAACCCTGAACATCGATGTCCTCGGCTCCGACTTTGTCCCGGTCAGCAATGCCGCCATCTCGGTCGTCAACGGTTACAATCAGACTGTTCTAAACGGTTTCACCGATGGCGCCGGCCACTATTCCGCTCCCGTCTGTTACCGGTACATGAATCGCGAGGGCGTCGACTCCACCGGCTACAACAGCTTTACCATCACCGCCAGCTATGCCGGCGACACGGCCGTGATTACCCATTCGGTCTCATCGCTGTCAGCCTCATCGCCAACCCTGAACCTGCTCAATACCGAGGGCAATGGCACCGCGACAACTCCGCCAACCCCGTCGCTGATATCTCCACCCGACCAGAGCGATGGACACAAAGCTCCCCTGACTTTCACCTGGAGTGAATGCGTCGGCGCTGTAGAATATCAATTTGAAGTCGATTCACAGGCTGACTTCTCAACAAAATTCGTGTGCCATGTGCTCACCGATACAACCTATGCGATCTCAATTCCGTCGGGCAAAAACCTGTACTGGCGGGTCCGGGCCGGCAACAACTACGGCTGGAGCAACTGGAGTACAACCTGGCTGGCCGGCAGCGCCGATGTCATTGCACCATCGGCCGTACAGGATCTCGGGGCCGCCTTCGATCCCTACAATGAAGAGACTATCATCAGCTGGATTGCCGGTGGCGATGATGGTTTCACCGGCACTGCCGACCACTATAAGATCAAATACTCGGCCAATCCGATCTACGAGATTAACTGGTTGTCGATACCATCGGAAATTTCAGATCCACCTGATCCTCGTCCGGCCGGGATCCGGCAGGAGGTTGTCTTTGATTCGGATGCGCCAAATGTGTTCATCGGCATTATTGTTTTCGATGAAGACGGCAACCATTCGCCATTGGTCACTACCCAGAGTAATACCTATTCACTCGGTGAGGAGGGCGTTACCGCCCACTCACCACCCGACAATGCCGTCGTCCTGACTTTGCGTCCAACATTGACCGTGAAGCACCCTTCCGATGATATAACAAACAGCTTTGTGTTCGACGTCGCCCGCGACAGCAACTTCGTCGATCGGGTATTTACCTCCGAGGCCATGGCGCAGGAACCCGGGACAATGACCTCATGGCAAGTTCCTGAACCGCTGGAACAAAACCGCACGTTTTACTGGCGGGTACGGCTCAACGGTCTGCATTTCAGCGAAGCGAACTCATTTGTACTGGAACCGCCTGCACATGTTTATCCCAATCCCTTCGATATGCAAAAAAACGATTTTGTCACCTTCACCGGCCTGCCCGATGAGGCCACGATCGTTATTGAAAACGTCGGTGGCTATTTCGTCCGGGAATTGACCGGCACTGGCAGCGAAATTATCTGGGACGGCTTGACCGAAAACGGTGAAAGGGTCGCTTCCGATTTCTATCTCTGGTATATCGTTGGTACCGACATGCGCGGCAAAATTGCAGTTATTCGGTAAATATGCAGGATACCCCAAAACCGCTCGTTTCCGTAGTTATCCCCGCATACAATTCGAAGCGATGGATTGCCGATTGTCTCGGCAGTATTCATAATCAAACCTGGCCTAACATCGAAATTATCGTCGTCGATGATGGTTCAACCGACAACACTGCGCAATTCATCCGCGAAAATAATCTCGAGTGTACTATCATCGAACAGCAAAACCAGGGAAGAGGTGCGGCCAGAAACAATGGCATAGCCGCGGCCAACGGCAAGTACGTCGCCTTTCTTGATAGCGATGATTTAATGTGCGAAACCTCGATCGAAAAACGGGTGTCCTACCTCGAAAATCATCCCGAAAAAGGTTGGGTATTTACCGATGCTGTCGAATTCTCCGATCAGGGTGACCTGCGCAATTTCCTCGATCAGTTTCCCTGGCTGGATCTCAACCGTGATTGCTTTACCCAGATCCTCAGTGGCACCTTTCCATTGACCTCGGCCGTCATGATCCGCGCTGATATGCTAAAGGCTATCGGAGGATTTAATAACACGATCAATTACGGCGAAGATGTTGAACTGTTTTTGCGCCTGGCTCTAATCTCCGATGTTGGCATGATCGCTGAACCGT
>CAZGLR010000197.1:0-3286 GCA_964526635.1 uncultured Ignavibacteriales bacterium
ATAGTGACTATGAGAATTTTATAACTGCTGGTTGGCAGGATCGTCTCGCCGGCGGCCGTCGTGACTTCCGGAATAAAAGTCGCAAGATAGCCGGCCAACGCGGTAACACCGAAGCCGAGAAACAGCAGATACAGGAAATGCCGCATTTCCATGACCCCCTTGTCAAGGGTCAGCTTTTTGGCCGCTTCTTCCATTCGTTGTAGCCGTGATTCGGGGACCCGGGTAAAACGCCCGAACCATCCGGCCAGATTTTTGGATCCCAGCAGAAGCGGCAGCCAGATAAGATAGACAGCGTTGTCGGCGATAACGGCGTAGCCATAGGCCAGCGAGGTTTCATCGAGTTCGATCATACGCGCCACCGCCAGCATATTGCCGGTGCCGCCGATCCAGCTTCCAGCCAGCGCACCATAGCCCTGCCAGGCCACCGGGTCGAGCCCGGACTTTACAATAAAGAGCGCAATCGGCGCCCCGACGACGACACCCAGCGTGCCCAGGAGCATGACAAATACCCCGGTGCCCATGACTCGCACGGTGGTTTTGACATCGACATCGAGCAGCATAATCACCAGGAACATGGGCAGGATAGCGTCACCCATGAAATCATAGACTGGCGATTTCGATGGCATCAGGCCGATATTGGAAAAGAGGACTGGAAGGGTGTAAATAAATAGCAACGGTGGAACATAGTTGAAAAGCGTCCACGAAGTTCTTCTCTCGAGCCAGAAAAAGAAAGCGGCAATCGCCGCCAGCATTGTTATAACACCGGCCGGTGAAGTAATCAGGGTATCGGTCATATCAGTTATCCTATGGCGGAAATTTCATCCAAGGTACAAGATAAGCATCGTTTTTGCAACACAAGTTGTAGGCAATTGGTGAAGCAGTATATCTGCAATATCTTGCGCAATTGTGTAAAAGAGTTTACCATAATCCGCAAATGAAGGAATCATTGAAAAGCCTTGCGAAGTATCAGGGTCCCCTGATTGTTTACGCTGTGTTAATTTTTCTTGTGTCGTCGCTACCCCGGGTACCTGCCCCGGACCTCGGTATCGACTATCTGGACAAAATTTTACACACAACAGCCTATTCAGTATTTGCAGTGATTGCGGTCAGGGCCGCGAAAAAGTGGTGTAATGCGTTGCGCAACAATAAGATATATTTAGTAGTTATTGTTTTTCTGGTATCTGCTCTTTATGCTGCATCCGATGAATACCATCAGTCATTTGTGCCCGGACGCAGTGCCGATGTAAACGATTTTTATGCTGATCTTTTTGGCATAATTTTGGCTTTGGGTGCGTATGTGATATATGCTCAAAACAGGCATGGATGACTAAACTCCGCTGGCGGTAACGAATATACATTTCAAATGGCTTTCCAAAGTAGTGGTGCAATGTTTGTTGACTTTATGCGACATCGTGCTATATTCTCCTTAGTCAAGGCATTAGGTGTCATCGAATTTTGTATACAGCTACCTCGTTTCACCGCTTTCGGGGAACTCGAATTACATGGTTACAAGTAGATTATGGAGGTTGGAAATGAATAGGAAACTGCTGGCCCTGCTGGCCCTGCTCGCGATCTTTTCGCTTGGATCGCTGGCATCGGCAGACACGATGGCTCCTGATCCGGGCGAACCGGATACGGTTCGCTATGAATCGAAGGCTATCCCGCTGGGCACCACTAACTTCACGATTGATGTTGAAGTTTACAACGATGAGCAACTTGGTGCGATCGATATTCCTCTGGGCTGGGATTCCCCTGATTTGACTCTTGATTCGATCAGTTTTGCTGGTGGCCGTATTGATTATTTGGGCACCAAGCTCTTCGAGAAAAATAATGCCAATCAGAATGCCCATGCCGGCGGCGTGGTCTTTTTCGAGGCATTCATTCAGCCGGGTGACGGCACAGTCTTTACGGCTCACTTTTCGCTCGCCCCGGGCGCGACTGATCAGACGGTAACAATTGATACCGATTTCTGGTCATCGTCGACCCCGGCCCCGGTTTTCGCGCTGGACAACGGTCAGGTGATTGATTTTGTCACGACGGTACCGGGCCAGGTTGTCATCGGCGCGGGCAGCGGCGGTAATCCGACGATCGACGTCGATCCGACCAGCTTTACCTTCAACGCTGTCGAGGCCGGCACTAATCCGCTGACTCAGGCATTGAATATTTCCAACACCGGTGATGCCCCGCTGGATTGGACAGTCTCGGATGATGCGGCCTGGCTGAGCCTGTCTCCTGCCTCCGGCACCGATGCCGGAACTGTTACCCTGACCGTGAACATCGTCGGTCTGACCGCAGGAACGTATAATGCTACAGTGACGGTTACTGATCCTGATGCAACCAATAATCCCGTCGAAGTTCCGGTTACGCTGAATCTGGATGCTCCGCCTCCTGAAATTGTCGTTTCACCTACTGTTGCGCAGTTTATCGTAACCGAGGGTGATCCCAATCCGGCGCCGAAGACGATTACCGTTACCAATGACGGCGGCGGGACTCTGAACTGGACCGCCACCCCGGCTGATGCGTGGGTATCGGTCAACCCGACCAATGGTTCCGATGGTGACACGTTTGATGTCTCGATTGATATTTCCGGTCTGCCGGTCGGTTTGAGTATTTCCTCTGTCTCGATTGCTGATCCTGCTGCGACGAACTCGCCGAGATCCGTAGCGGTGCAGGTTATGGTCAACGCGGCTCCGCCGGAAATTTCGCTGAGTGCGACCATATTTGATTTCAGTGCGATCGAAAACGGTGCCAATCCGGCTGACCAGATGCTGACGGTCGACAATACCGGTGGCGGCAGCCTGTCCTGGACGGCGTCGAATGATGAAGGCTGGCTGACCCTCAATCCGACATCGGGCAGCGATGGTGATACGATTACGCTGTCGGTTGATATTACCGGTTTGTCGGCGGGCGCTTATGTTGACACGATTACAGTCACCGATGGTGATGCCGGCAATTCACCGCAGACGGCAGTGGTGAATCTGACTGTGGGTGAAATGGCGCCGGTTATAAGCCTGAGTTCGGCGACCTTCGACTTTACCGCTGAAGAAGCGGGCGCCAATCCGGCTGATCAGATGCTGACGGTCAATAACGCCGGTGGCGGTAGTCTGGCCTGGACAGCCTCGAATAATGAAGCCTGGCTGAATCTTGTTCCGGTTAGCGGGACAGATGGCGATATGATTACATTGTCGGTGGATATTACCGGGCTGACTGCTG
Source organism: uncultured Ignavibacteriales bacterium (assembly GCA_964526635.1). Lineage (GTDB taxonomy): Bacteria > Zixibacteria > MSB-5A5 > GN15 > JAAZOE01 > CAZGLR01. The sequence goes on from CAZGLR010000197.1 coordinate 3,214, forward strand.
GTATGTACGTTGATACGATTACAGTTGCTGATGCTGCGGCGGCGAATTCACCTCAGATGGCCGTGGTTAATCT
>CAZGLR010000198.1:0-3196 GCA_964526635.1 uncultured Ignavibacteriales bacterium
GGGCATTCAGCACCTCCAGATATTCATGATACTCAACCAGCATCTGATCCATCGACTCATACCGCTGCGCCGCCCGAATCTGCAACAATTTCTGCAGAATCTCTTTCACCTTCACCGGGACCCGGTCACCCAGCTCATGCAAATAAACATTGCCATTGCGATCATGTTGTGGAATCTTATTGGTCAAAAGCTGAAAGAGAACCACGCCCAGGCTAAACATATCACCGGCCCTGGTCTGCTTTTTCTCCGGCGGGGCATACCAGTCCTTCTGCGAACTGTAATGCGGCGGCAGCCCGAAATCGGTCAATTTTACTTTATCATCTTTATCAAATAATATATTCGACGGCCGCAGGTTGCCATGGATGACTTTGTTTTTGTGCGCAAATGACAATCCCTCGGCGATCTGACAGCCTATATCCATGGCCTCTTTCCAGCCATAGGTCCGTCCCGGTCGATCGGCCAGGGAGCCATTTTGCGCGTACGCCGTCACAATCACCGTCTTGTCATTGTTGCCACCGGCGCCAAGAATGACCAGGATATTGTTATGCCGCATCTTCGACAAAATCCGGGCTTCTTTGAGGCCGGCTTCGCCCTTGAGCTTCTTCTTGATAATATATAGCTGCTGCGTCTCTTTATTCTCGACCAGATAGGTTGCACCGAAGCGGTCCTCGCGAATGGTATCCAGAAAACGGCACTTGCCCATGAATGATTCCATCCGGGCAATCGTCGCCTCAGCGGGCGCCGATCGATAAATTTCGCCGTTGAAAGCGTTCAACAAGGCATCTTTCAAAGCCGCCGCCGACTCGAAACGGTCTGCCGGATTCTCGGCCAGACATCTTACTACAATCGCATCAAGCGACTTCGAGAGGCCCTTGTTCAACTCCGACGGCAGACGGAAACGGCCCTCCGGCTTATGCCCGGTGAGAATCTCATATAAAATCACACCCAGGGCATAAATATCGGTGGCATAATTGACATTGGCCGAAGAATACTTCTGCTCCGGCGACATATACGCCACCGTGCCCATGATGACATCCGACGACGTTGTCTCGACATCGGTTTTCCCGCGAAGTTGGGCTATCCCGAAGTCGGCGACTTTGGCGTTACCCTGACGGTCAATTAAGATATTGGCCGGTTTGATATCGCGGTGCACAACACCGTTTTTGTGAGCAAAATCCAGCGCCTTGCACACCGAAATGATAATCTCGATTTTGGTCGTGAGGTCGATACTGGGATCATGCAGGACAACTTTGAAATCGGTGCCGTCGACATACTCCATCACGAAGTAAAAGCGGCTCCCTTTGACACCCTTGTCGATGACATGCACGATATTGGGATGATTCAGCCGGGCGATCAGGATAGCCTCGCGCTCGAAACGTCCCACAATCTCCGAGTCATGGGCATACTCCGGCGACAGGACTGTGACGGCCACCTCGCGTTGCAGCGAAATCTGCATCGCCTTGAAGACCTCGGCGATACCCCCCTGCCCGATTTTGGAGATAATCTCATAATCCCCGATACGGGGCGCAGACGAGACCGCTGCCGATGGTGATGCGTCTTTGGATGCCGTCGATTGTGCTGTTTTCGGCTGCTGCATAACGCTCCCGGCTTGTCAACCTGCAAAAAATAAGAGAGGGGGGCATGGAGCCGTCCCTCTCTATTGTGTCGGAAAACCGGGCAGATTCATTTACTTCAGCAGGCTCATTTTTTTCGTCAGCACGCCCTGAACTGTCTGCAATCTATAGAAATAGATTCCCGACGCCCGATGGTCAGCATCCCAGGTAACCTCATATTCACCGGCCGGGAGGATATTATCGACCAGTGTCTCGATTTCCTGGCCGAGAATATTGTAGACCCGCAGGATTGTCTGCGAACGCTCCGCCAGCGAAAATGCTATCGTGGTCGATGGATTAAATGGATTCGGATAATTCTGCTTCAGGGCAAAGGCGGTCGGCATCGCGCCATCGTCATCATCGATGTCCGACAGGCGGCGCACTTCGATTGCAGCACCCACAAAATCGGCCTGAAGCGTCCCGGCACCGGAGGCGTCGGCCACTTCCGGACGGATCCACCTTTGCGGGGTGTCGGCATCCACCAGCATTTCGATCTGGCTTATCGCCACATCCTGATCCGGCGCGGCGGCGTCGATCGTGACGTGTACCATCGCAATCTGGCCCTGGACAGCGCTGATCGTAGAAAGCGCGCTGTTGGGCAGATATGATATCCGTACCGTCCCGGCGGCGTCATCGATTTCGGCCATCGTGCTCATATCGAGGGTGGCCAGAGAGCCCATAAACGATACCGAATCGATAGTAACATCCGCTCCCGGAATCGAGATCGGTACAGTCAGCGCCGCAATACCGATTGAATTATCGGACATGGTAATGGGTATCGCGCCGGACTGGCCCGGCTCGATTATCGTTGTTTCGGCCGAAAACGTTACCGCCGAGGCGGTTCCCAAAGCCAGAAAGCCGAATAGTATGCAGAAGCTTGCAGCCAGGGTGAAAGTCTTTACCAGTTTATCCATAGGCTCACGTCCTTTCGGGCTCTTGCCGCGCCGCGTATAACTCGTTATTGTGGCGTCATAATCTCAAGCGGCACAACAAGTAGCCATGATGATGTCAGTCTTTCCACCCCAATTAATGCAAACTCCGTGCCGGAGTTGGTGTCCTCCTTCATAGTTTTATATTATCCGGGATCACCCGTCCCGGTGGGAGTCAATCCAATCTCCAAAAGATGATGCAATCGTTCGACGGGCGCGGAAACCGCGCCCCTACGATGAATTTAGATTTGATCTCGTAAATCAACCATGGTCGTAGGGGACGGGATCACCCGTCCCGTTGGGAGTCAATCCAATCTCCAAAAGATGATGCAACCCCTGCACCGTACCCCACTTGGCGTCCGAGTGGGTTTACCATTACACTTTCAGATTTTGTGTGACCACCACAAAAAAAGCCCCGGCTTTCCGGGGCTTTTCCACTTTCACAAAATTTGATCTCAGCACTATTTCCAATGCGTCTTCACATTCAAAAACTGTGTCTTGTTGTTCCGCCAGACCATGAAGACCACTTCTTCTTCCTGATCTTCCTCAAGACGGCCAAACAGCTTTTCGGCTTCCTCAACCGACGTAATCTTCTTGCCGTCGATTTTCAGCACAATATCACCCGGTTGTACGCCGCCGACCGCCGCCCAGCCG
>CAZGLR010000199.1:0-3131 GCA_964526635.1 uncultured Ignavibacteriales bacterium
ATGGACTCATATGAAACGATTAACTGGCCGGATTGTGGCAATCGGTATCCTGATGCTGTGTCTGGCGCCGGCTGTCACGGCTGAAAATTATGTCAACTGGCCGGGCGGATTCTGGCTGGAGCTACCGGATACATGGGAAAAGGTGCCCTATCGTACGGTGGATCGTTTCCTCGCCCAGGTCGATACGTCCCGGGAAATTTTCAATTATGAGGCGGTCTTCGCGCCGGAGGCATCGCAGGACTTTATGTATGGCGCCTACCTGGTGGTTACCTTCGATTCGGTAAGTGATCTGACTCAGCGGCGTTCGGATTCTATTTTGAACGCCATTGCCCGGTCATATTCCAAAGAACTGGAAGACTCGCCGGTTGTCGACATGATGACCGATCTGGTCGCTGACAAGCCCAAGATTGACCGTCAGAAACGCGTGGTATCGGTTGTCACGAATCTCGGCTATGGTGAAGACGCCCAGAAGAAGCTGTGGCATTACATGCAGCTCAACGACATCGGGCTGGTACAATTGTATTTCTACAGCCCGGCAACCTCGTTTGAAGACAATATGGGCGTATTTGAAAATATCGCGGCAGCGTTGTCCTTCACCGGCCTCGAAGAAGCAGCCAAAACCGAGGTGAAATTCAGCGATGTCGGTGGTGATGATATAGAAGACGCATCAGTTTCGCAATCTGAATCATTCGACACGGAATCACGTTCGCCATTGACCATGGTGGCGATTGTCATCCTGATAGTCTTTGTCGTATTGTTAATCATCTGGTTTGCGGTAATTGCACCGCGCCGGCGTCGCAGGGGGCCGGCCTCCGGTGAATAGAGTGAATTTGCCCAATGAAGTGTGAAAGGCAGTAGATTATGGCACATGCATATACACCCGGACTCAAAGTCAGTGAACGGTTATTGCTCACCAAACGGCGGATTCTACCGCTGAAGGGTGAAGTGATGGCCAAAGTCGGCGACAAGGTCACGCCCGATACAGTCGTGGCACGGACCTATCTGCCGGGTGACGTAGAGCCGATCAACATCTCCAATAAGCTCGGGATGCCGCCGGAGGATATCGAGTCCTGTATGAAGAAAAATCCGGGCGACCCGATCGAGGAGGGCGAGATTATTGCCCAGGCGAAGCCGTTGTTTGGCTTGAAATTCCTTGGCGGGGCGAAATGTCTGGCTACGCTGACCGGGACACTGGAATCGGTCTCGACAGTGACCGGACAGGTACTGCTGCGCGGCAAACCGATTCCGGTTGAGGTGACCGCCTATATCGATGGCGATGTTGTCGAAGTCATCGAGGAAGAGGGTGTGGTCGTTTCGACGTGGGCATCGTTCGTGCAGGGCATTTTCGGTATAGGTGGTGAGACCCACGGCACGGTGAAGATCGTGGTTCCGGATAAAACCACAATGCTCGATGAGAGCAGGATCACCGAGGATTGCAAAGGCTGTGTCGTTATCGGCGGGTCGCGGGTAACGGCCGATGCCATTCGCAAGGCCGCCAAAGTCGGCGCGGCCGGCGTGGTGACCGGCGGTTTCGATGATCAGGATTTACGCGACTTTTTGGGCTATGACCTCGGTGTGGCGATCACGGGTTCGGAAGATATCGGTGTTACGCTGGTGGTAACCGAGGGTTTTGGCGATATAGCCATGGCTGAAAAAACGTTCGAACTGCTTAAGAAACATGAGGGCCAGATGGCATGTATCAACGGTGCTACCCAGATTCGGGCCGGTGTGATCCGCCCGGAGGTTGTCATCCCGCGCGAGGGTGATGTCCTGAAATTGGAGAAAGAAGAGGAATCGGCCGGAACCGGTCTTGATATTGGTTCACCGATCCGTGTAATTCGGCATCCGTATTTCGGCAAACTGGGTAAAGTAACCGATTTACCGTCGCCATTGCAGGTGCTGGAATCTGGTTCAAAGGCCCGTGTACTGGGAGTGGAATTCGATGAGGGCGGTACGGCCATAGTGCCGCGTGCAAATGTGGAGTTGATTGAATCGTAAGCAGACTTTGGATAAGATGGGTGAAGCCGGTGATCGCAGGGTTGCCGGCTTTTTTTGTGGGGAAGTATGAAAGTGAAAAAATAACCCCACCCCGCTTGAGCGGGGTGGGGTACCGAGGTTGTATTTGTCGAATTAGTCTGCGGCTGTCGTATGGGAACCCGATAATTGCGTTACAATTGTCGGGCCACCCGGATGTCCATTGCAGGACTTTCATGAAACAATTGTTTCATCAGTGCATAGGGATGAGATCAGTTCTGCATAGCTTCGACTTTGCGGCCGATGTGGTCGTAGACCTTTTTCAGCTCATCCTTGGGGCTGAATTCGACAAAGGACGTATCCTCTTCAACCCAGACTGTGTGTCCGGCCGGCCAGTGGAACATTTCACCGGCTTTGCAGACTTCCTCGGTGCCGTCGTTGTAGCGCAGATGAATCGCGCCGGTCAGCATGTATCCCCAGTGCGGGCAGGAGCATTTATCGCCGGGTAGTCCTTCGAGGAGGGGTGTGGCGTCGGCGCCGGCTTTCATTTCAACGTACGCCATAGCCAGATTCCCTTTTTCGGATACGCGAAACGTTGCCACCGGCAATTCGATGGCAACAGGCATGTTTTCTTTTAGTTCTTTCATCGGACTCTCCTTCCGGTTGCCGTGTGAAAGTGAGTGATTGATCATGGCCCGCAAGGTAGCTTTGTCAGATGCTGCGGACGCTGTTTGGATGATGCCGGATGGTAGTAACTATCCGGTCGTTTGACTTGCGATAGGCAGGTGGTACGAGACAAGAAGGGCGGTATTTGTCTATAAACTAATAATTATTGACGGTGTGATCTTTTGCTTTCCCCCGCAGCAATTTGTGGAGTACCCGTTACGTTGCGCAAAATATAATGAGTATAGAAAGATAATATTTGTCCCGAGGGGTTCTGACTCAATTTTAAAATCCCGCTTCAAAATGTGAAGCGGGATTTTAAAATGCGATGCGTTTTGACAGGATTCTTTTTATTTCAGCAGCATCATCTTTTTCGTTTCCAGTTTGGAATCCGTTTTCAGCCGGTAGAAATAGATACCGCTGGCGACAGCCTTGTTGTTGTTATCAGTCCCGTCCCAGACAATCTCGTTCCAGCCCGGCGACACCATGCCATC
>CAZGLR010000200.1:0-3098 GCA_964526635.1 uncultured Ignavibacteriales bacterium
CCTGTCGTTTACCAATGTCAACTGGATCGACGATATCTCGCTCAACTACGTTGCTGTCGGGACCCGCATCGAGGATTTCGGTGTTATCGGTTTTTCGGCAACGCTGCTGTCTATGGGCGATATGGAAGTGACGACAGTTGATCAGCCCGATGGCAACGGGGAAATGTTTACCGCGTCGAGTTTCGCGCTCGGAGCAACATATTCCCGCTATCTGACCACGCGTCTGACTTTCGGGTTCACGGTAAAATACATCCACGAGAAGATATACAATGAGAATGCCGATGGTTTCGCCTTTGATTTCGGTACGCAGCTTGAAACCGGGTTCAATTCGATGCGGATCGGCATGAACATCTCAAACATGGGTACCCGGATGAAATTCTCCGGCCCGGATCTTCTCAATGAACTCGAGACCCAGGGCTCCAATACGTCCGGACAGGTCAAAGTCGACTCCTATGACATGCCGCTGACGTTCCGTCTCGGTATCGCGATGGATGTCTATGATCAACTCGACAGCCGGGTAACGATGATGCTTGATGCCAAACAGCCCAATGACAATGATCAGCAGGCATCGTTGGGGAGCGAATACTGTTTCCAGGACCGCTATTTCCTGAGGGCCGGGTATAAATTCAACTACAACGATCAGGGTCTGACCTTTGGCGGCGGTGTTATCGCCCCGATGGGTGAAAGCACCACCCTGGCCATTGATTATGCCTGGCAATCATTCGACCGTCTCGATTCAGTACACCGCTTCTCGATCGGATTTAAGTTCTAAATTCGTACGCTTCGCTTTGTTGCTCCGGTTCCATCAAGAGCGTGATGGAACCGGGGCAGGTACCATCTCCGCCCAACCAGCCCATTGCCTCGATAATTCGGGGACTTATGCCCCGGTACTATGGGGTTCATCCCTCAGTTCAGGGGCGCGGGGCTATACTCGATGGCACATTTGCCGTTATCGAACTCCGGTTTGAGAATTCGATCATGGGAGTAAAGGTCGTACCGGCAATGACTTGCTTCTCCCGGCAGGCCGTTTGCAAGTACTCCGGAGATAACCTGAGGAGACTGACTATGCCGATTCGTATCACGAGCCAGATTCTTGGCTCAGACGTAACCCGGAACCTCAACAAGGCATATGGAAAATTAGCCAGACATCAGGAAAAGTTGAGTTCAGGGTGGCGTATCAACCGGGCATCGGACGATCCGGCTGGTCTGGTCATATCGGAGCAACTGAGAGCACGAATAGCGTCACTGAATCAGGAAATCGAGAACACCTCGATGCAGATCGCGCGGTATGATACTGCCGATTCCTCCCTGATGGAACTGCGCGGCATATTGCAGGAAGTCCGAAGCGATGCTGTCGCCGCCGCCGATGGCGCCTATGATGACAACGCCCGCAGCGCTCTCGATACCGCCGCCGCCAATTCCGTTGAGGCCTATAATCGAATTATCGATGAGGCCGAATTCAACGGCGGGAAGTTACTCGATGGCGGTGAGCGGTCGCTGGCGACAGTCGTGAAACTCACGGGAGTAGATCTCACCAGTCCCGATGCCGCCGCGGCCTCGCTTGAGAGGATCGATCAGGCTATGGCTGAACTGGATACGGTGCAGATCAGCATCGGCGCCACCACCAAAAATCAACTGGAAACACGCCGCTCGAACCTCGAAGTCACCGCCTCCAATCTGGTGGCGGCCGAATCGGAGATTCGCGACGCCGACATCCCAAAGGAATGGGCCGGCTTTATTGCCGAACAGCTTAAAGTCAAAATCGGCCTGGCGCTTAACGCCCATGCCAATTTGACCCATCAGGGAGTGATGGGCCTGCTCTCCAATCAATAGATTGGATCGCCAGTGCCGAAATAGAAAACCGCCGCAATGGATGTCCACTGCGGCGGTTTTGTGTTAACAGGGGGGTTGGTTTTTCTCTATGCTTCCGTCTCGGCCTTGACGAATGGCTGGCGGCGCACTCGCCGCTGCACTTTGTTGGCCTTAAGGCACGACGTACACACTTTCATTTTAACCGGCCGGCCGTTAACCTCGGCCCGAACAACCTGCAGATTCGGATTCCAGCGCCGTTTGGTGCGGTTTTGGGCGTGAGAAACACTGTGTCCCACCCCGGGCCGCTTTCCGCATATTTCACAAACCTTTGCCATATCTATCTCCATCTTCTTCGCAAGAAGGCATATTCTAAGTAAAAATCACGATTTGTCAAGCTCTTTGTTGATAATTCCCACTACTTCCACTATCGGCTTACTGTCCCGATTTATAACGGTTGCTGCCGTTTTTTGATCCCGATCATTGACGAATTATTCGCCGTATACTAACTTGTATGTACCGGAGGATGAAACCATGCCTGCAAATCTGCCCCCGCAATATTACGAACTTGAGCGCCAGTTCAAAGCCGAACGCGACCTGAATGAAAAACTGCGCATGGCCCAGGAACTGCTGCGGATTATGCCCAAACACAAGGGTACCGACAAGCTCCAGGGCGAAATGAAAGCAAAAATCTCCAAACTCAAACAACAAATCCAGTCCGGCGGCAATAAAAGCGGTGCCTCCACGGCTGCCGCACTCGATCATGTTGAGCGCGAGGGTGCCGGCCAGGTCGTTCTGATCGGACCGCCCAACTCCGGGAAATCATCGATTCTCGATATTTTCACCAATGCCAACCCGATCATCGCCGATTACCCCTTTTCCACCCGTGAACCGCAGCCGGGAATGATGTCATTCGAGACTATCCACATCCAACTGATCGATACCCCGCCGATCTCGCCGGATCTGTTTGAGACCTATTTGCTGGGGATTATCCGCAATGCCGATCTGATAGCAATGGTGGTGGGGGTGGAGGACGATGGCTACATCGAAGCCACTCAATTCGTTCTCGATAAACTGGCCGAGCGCAAAATCCAACTGGCGGCCGTCGAAATCGCCCCCGAGCAGGTCGACGATGCCGGGCTGGCGGCCAAACGGGCGATTGTAATTGCGCACAAAATCTACGATGATGACGGCAATCGCCGGCAACATAATCTCGATGAGCTTTTCCCCGGACTGCCGATTATTGAGACCTCGATTCTGGATGACGATTCACTGGAGGCGCTGCGCCG
>CAZGLR010000201.1:0-3065 GCA_964526635.1 uncultured Ignavibacteriales bacterium
TGTCGCCGCCGTAGGCGGGCACGGCATCGGGCAGCACCAGGTCCAGCGAGACAGCCAGCTCTTTGGCACGCGACGGCAATTCATCGGCGGGCACTACGGTCAGTTCTTTGATCTGGCGATTGATCAGGCGCAGGTGCTTGACTGCTTCGGAGACATCGCCGGTACCGGCTTCGCCCTTGGTTCGAATCATCGCCGCGCCTTCGGCAATGCGACGCAACGCTTCGGAGAGATTCCGGCAACCGCAGACGAACGGCACCCGGAAGAGATGTTTATTGACATGGTTGCTGTAATCAGCCGGGGTCAAGACTTCCGATTCGTCTATGAAGTCTACTTCAAGCGCTTCCAGAATCTGGGCTTCGGCGAAGTGTCCGATACGGACTTTGGCCATGACCGGAATGGAAACAGCCGCTTTGATCGCTTCGATGATTTCCGGATCAGCCATGCGCGCTACCCCGCCCTCAGCGCGAATATCCGAGGGTACCCGCTCCAGCGCCATGACGGCCACAGCGCCGGCATCTTCGGCGATCCTGGCCTGCTCGGCATTGGTGACATCCATAATGACACCATTGCGCAACATCTCCGCCAGGCCGATTTTCACTGTCATCAGGTCTTTTGTATTTTCAGACATTTGTCGTACTCCTTAACGAGATAAACACTGCCCAACCCTCGCCACCGGGCGGGAATTATGGACAAGTATATATGATATACAAATTCCAGCCACGGCGCAATAGGTGTGCTGGTGATTAACTTGACAAAGGTGGGGCGCCGGGGAGTGAAAAGCCATCGGCGGTGCAATGCACCGCCGAAAGAGACAACCATTCAGGGCAGATTCAGAATTCTTACAATGTCTTACCGGCCGGTGCCGTTGAGGCCGCCGAAATTCTGGCGCTTGAGCGCCCGGATAATCTGCTCCTGCTGCCTGATAAAAAACGGCCTGATTTCGCAGGCTTTCTCCTGCGTACAGTCACAATGACCGCCATCGACACACAAATTCACGGCAACCGGCCCCTCCATCGCCTCGATGACATCGAGGAAGGTGATATCCTTGGGAGCCGCAGCCAGACGGTACCCGCCCGTGACACCCTGAAATGAAACCAGAATGCCGGCCCGGGTCAGCTCTTTGAGAATTTTCGCGAGAAATTCGCGGGGGATGTTGCGGGCTTTGGCAATACGGCCGATTGAGGCCAGTTCGCCCTTTTTGATTTGCGCCACGTACGCGACTGCCCGCAGGGCATAATCAGCTTTTCTCGAAAGTTGCATAGATTCTGTATCCTTGGTTGTTCCGTTTAACACCTCTGTGCTTCATCGAGCACTACTTGTCTGCCGCACCTGCGGCCTGTCTTGGGTTACCAATCGGTTTCTCAATCGTGATACGCAAACATAGTAAACTTCGACCAATATTTCCATTATTTTTTTATATTTTTTCGCTGAACTAAGTTCTTGACATTTTTTTCCGTGGAACTATTTTGATCCATGTTGGTTTTAATATACGAGATCAATTAAATCTCGTGGATGCGCTTAGGCCATTATATAGCACTGCTCAAGCGTATATTTTTTGACACCATCCCCGACTCAAATGGTCGGAGATAAAATCGGTCGGGAATTGAGATGTTTAACCTGTCGAAAAAAACCGAATACGGTCTGATGGCGTTGTCGTATCTCTCCGGTCTGGCCCCCGATCAGCGCGCCAACGTCACCGAGATTGCCGATTTTTCCGGCACTCCCCGGGAGCTTCTGGCCAAGATTTTATCGGAGTTGGTCAAGGCCGGATTGGCTGAGTCAATCTCGGGACCCAATGGTGGTTTTCGCCTGGCCCGTCCGGCTTCGATGGTCAGTCTGGGGGATATTCTCCGGGCGCTGGAACGGCGTCCCGGTCTGATTGACTGCCAGTCTGCCGACAGCACCTGTCAGATGACGGAAGTGTGCAATATTCGGGTGCCGTTGGCGCGGGTACATCAGAAGGTCTCGCAGATTCTGGAGGAGACATTTCTGACCGATATCATGCCGGAGCGATTTCCGGCATAGCAGTAACTGTGGAAAATACAAACAGCATATAGATGTTGGAGGTTGGAGCACATGAAATTCCCGATATACATGGATTACCAGGCGACGACGCCGATGGATCCTCGGGTTTTGGAAGCGATGATACCCTATTTTACCGAGAAATTCGGTAACGCCGCCAGTCGGAACCATGCCTATGGATGGGAAGCCGAGAAGGCGGTCGATGCGGCTCGCGACATCCTGGCCGGGGCGATCGGCGCCACCAGCCGTGAGATTATCTTCACCAGCGGTGCAACCGAATCGAACAACATCGCATTGAAGGGTATTCTCGAGATGTATGCGTCGAAGGGCGATCATCTTATTACAGTCAAAACCGAGCATCCGGCTATTCTCGATCCGGCAGCCAAGCTGGAACGCCAGGGCAAAACGGTCACCTATCTGAATGTGCAGCAGGATGGTTTGATCGATCTTGATGAGCTGGAAAAGGCTATTTCTGACAAGACTGTACTCATTTCGATCATGGCCGCCAACAACGAAATCGGTGTACTGCAGCCATTGAAGGAAATCGGACAAATCGCCCGGAAGCATGGCGTCCTGTTTCATACCGATGCCACCCAGGCAGTAGCCAAGGTCCCGATCGACGTCAACGAAATGAATATCGATTTGCTGTCGTTTACCGGTCACAAGATTTACGGCCCGAAGGGTATCGGCGCACTTTATGTCCGCCGCAAAAATCCCCGGGTGCGTTGTGCCGCCCTGATCGATGGTGGCGGGCATGAACGCGGCATGCGGTCCGGAACACTTAATGTTCCCGGCATTGTCGGCTTCGGCAAGGCTGTCGAATTGTGCCTTGACGAGATGGACAGCGAGCGCGAACGGCTGACCGGGTTGCGGGAAAAACTCCGCTCCCTTATTATGGACAGTATCGATTTTGTGTATCTCAACGGCCATTCTGAAAAGCGCCTGCCCGGTAATTTGAATATCAGTTTCGCGTATGTCGAGGGCGAATCGCTGCTTATGGAAATGAATGATGTCGCGCTCTCGTCCGGTTCGGCCTGCACCTC
>CAZGLR010000202.1:0-3062 GCA_964526635.1 uncultured Ignavibacteriales bacterium
ACCATCGCGCGTCGGTTTATCGTCGGTGCTGGAGGGCGTCTCTTTTACCTGCGAGTCGCCGCCGGTGGATGTCCCCTGGCCGGCATCGCCGCCGCCGCTTCCGGCCGGTTGCTGCGGGAAGTTGATAATCGGTCCCCAGTTTCCGGGCGGTGGAATCGGGTGGACGTAGGGCGGTGGTGGCGGATAGCCATCGGTTTCGTATTCATCGAATTTATCAATACGGTCGCTGTCGCCATATTCAGGTCGGCGGTTGTCATTGTAATTGTCGAATTTCGACCACCACCAGGGATGGGCGAAATATGAGGCATAGGCCGGATGATCCCACCAAAAGTCGGGATAGGGCGGATAGTAGTAGCCGTAAGGGAACTCTTCGTATTCAGCATGGCAGCTGGTGCAGTCCGAGAGGTAACTGGTGCTGTAGCCGAGTTCATCGTCGGGATGCAGGAAAACCGTATAGCATCCCGGAATAAGCAGGGCCAGGATAAATGACAGCGGTACAAGCAGGCGGACTGTTTGTTTCATGAAGGCTCCATGATGTCGCTCAGAAGTGCTCAGTATATGTTACGCGCAAAGCGCGCCATATGTCATTACTTGTTTTGCGATTATTGTTCAGGTTCTTTAACAGCACTTCCATAACGAGGTTATCGGAATATAACCATTGCAGGGCGATATTCAAATAGCCCTTTCCGGCGCCGAAGCTGGTGCCCGCAAGGTTATCGTTGAGGGCGAAATCATATTCTACTGCAAAACCAACGTCTTTATTGACGATTGTGTTTACTCCGATGAAGAAATTGACATTGTCGTCGTTATCGTCTTTTTCTGTCGAATAGTTTATGCCGCCGTGGAAGCCGAAGTTCCAGTCATAAATCAAATAGTTTTTGCTGCCGACAGCATAAAAGCCCTTCGATTTAAAGTCGTATCGTTCCGGATCCGGTGCTTTATGGGCCGAGCCATAACCCTGACTGCAGAATCCGAGCGAAATTGCCGGAAAGGCCAGGCTTTCATCGACCAGGTTGGCCCTGATATCGAACTCAACGCGGGGGTTGTAGTTCGGTTGGGTTTCGGCGATAATTCCTTCGGCGCCATAGCTTATACCAACCATAAGCCGGTTGGATAACCCGATATTGGTGCTGCCGAGGATGCCGCCATTGGGATATGTTCGGACAACCGCATTGAATGTACCCCGGCGCAGCGTTCCGGCGGTGGGGGCATCAATGAGCATTGTCGGTTGAGGCCGCAGGATCGGCATCGCCGCCGGACCGTTGCCGCCGCTGATCTGGGCGGGTGCGGTTGCGGCCAGTGCAAACAGACACACCATGTACACAATTGAAACAAACAGCCGATTTTTCAACTTCATTCCTCCACTTCATGAAACTGCCTTTATCCGATGATAGACGGCTGTGTGTTCGGATGCAATAAAAACAATTCTCCACAATCTAAACGGCAAATGCCGTGCCGGGATGTCTAAGGTATTGTTTGGCAGGCGGATATGTTATCAGATTACTTGATGTGTGGGCCTGCATGCACTGATAATTGGCATGGGAGAAAGAGCGGTGCACTGTTTTTGGGCATGCGGACGGCCGCTAAAGTGAAATGGTATCTTCGTATCTGCCAGTCATGGCGTTGGTCTTCATACGGTCAAACAATGCTTTGCCCAACGGTCCCGGCCGGAAATGATAATCTTTGTCAACTTTGACCGTGACCGCCGGCCAGACCAGCTTGAATGAACTGGTTGTAAAGACCTCCTCGGCATCAATTAAATCGCGAGGCTTAATCGGTTTTTCAATACAGGGAATGCTATTGACCTGCGCCAGGGTGATAATCTCCTGCCGGGTTATACCGGGCAGTCCTCCGGCCGTCAACGGCGGCGTATACAGGCGGCCGTTTTTCGCCATAAAGATATTGGCTGAACCGGTTTCCGCGATCTGCCCACGGGTATTTATGATTATTCCCTGATCGTAGCCGGCTTTTTTTGCCTGGGTCTGGCTCATCCATTCCGTCATGTAATTAAGTGATTTAACACCCCGCATGGGATCAGCGGAACTGATGACCATGGGGGAAATCCATAATTTCTGCTTCTTGAATTGCAGACGGTGATTGTCGACGATGACAATACACTGCGGTTTGGGTTTGTTGCCGGCCCACATCGGGAAGGAGCCAAACGTTAACAGGATTTTGGTTTTTTTGACTTTACCCGGGTGCTCGGCGACCGCCTTAAGCAGTGTTTTATGCAGTTTGCGGCGATTATAGCAGAAGTCGAGATCGAGCCGTTCGATACTTTTCTCAAGGCGGTCGAAATGGGCATCGGCCAGGACCAGGTGATTATCGACGGCCAAAATCGATTCAAACAACCCGACTCCGCAGTGGATTGTGTAATCGAATACTGAAATCGATGCTTTCCGGTAATCGACTTTACGATCATTGATATAGACGATATAATCAGCCATGTGTAACCTCATGAGAAAATGATATCGAGGCGAAGAGGTTTCTTGCCTTCAGGAGCATCTCACGATACTCCATATCCGGATCAGAATCAGCCACAATACCGCCGCCGGCATTGACAAAAAACGTCTGGTCATGTTTGACGATAGTGCGGATTGCAACATTGAAATCACAGACGTCACCGTGGATGTATCCAATCGTACCGGTGTAGGTGTGGCGCGCCGCCGGTTCAAGTGATTCCAGAATTTCCACCGCGCGCTGTTTGGGTGCACCGGTAATGGACCCGCCGGGTAATAGAGCCTCAAACACATCGCCCATAGTGCATCGTTGATCAAGACCGGCCGTAATATAGCTGACCAGATGATGCACCGAACTGTAGGTTTCCAGGGCATAGAGCTTATCGACTGTCACCGAGCCATGATGTGCGACCCGACCGAGATCATTGCGAACCAGGTCGGTGATCATGAGCAATTCGGCCCGGTCTTTGGTCGAATTCAGCAGCCGATGTTTCAGTTCGGTGTCCTCGGCGGCGGTGAAACCGCGCCCGATAGTGCCCTTGATCGGTCGTGAGCTGAGATGGCCGCCATGACGGGCAAGAAGCCGTTCCGGTGAGGACGAGA
>CAZGLR010000203.1:0-2883 GCA_964526635.1 uncultured Ignavibacteriales bacterium
CGGCGACCGCCAATGACCCGGCGCCGATGCAGTATATTGCACCATATGCAGGCTGCGCTATCGGCGAAGAATTCATGTATACCGGCCGTCATGCGTTGGTAATCTACGATGACTTGTCCAAACAGGCCCAGTCGTATCGCCAGTTGTCGCTTTTGCTGCGCCGCCCGCCGGGCCGCGAAGCCTACCCCGGCGATATCTTCTACTGCCACTCGCGCCTGCTGGAACGCGCCGCCAAGCTCTCCGACGAACAGGGCGGTGGGTCGCTGACGGCATTGCCGATTATCGAAACCCAGGCCGGCGACGTGTCCGCCTATATTCCGACCAACGTGATTTCGATCACCGATGGTCAGATTTATCTCGAACCGGAACTGTTCTTTGCCGGTGTCCGTCCGGCGATTAACGTTGGTATCTCAGTCTCCCGTGTGGGTGGTAACGCCCAGACCAAGGCGATGAAAAAAGTGGCCGGTTCGCTCCGACTTGATTTGGCCCAGTACCGTGAACTGGCGGCTTTCGCCCAGTTCGGTTCGGACCTCGACGCCGCCACCAAACGGCAGTTGACCCGTGGTGAGCGCATGGTCGAAATTCTCAAGCAGCTTCAATACACCCCGCAGAAGTTGTGGCGGCAGGTAAGCATTATCTGGTCGGCTGCCAATGGCTATCTCGACGAACTCCCGGTCGACCAACTGGATCAATTTGAAATCGAACTGCTTAATTTCATCGAGAAGGAATTCCCGGATATCGTTCATAATCTGACCAGTGAAAAGGTCATTTCGGAGAAAACCGAACAGAATCTGCATTCAGCATTGAAAAAGTTTAAAGAGCAGTTTTCAGCGAACGGATAATATGTTATGGCGACGCTTCGAGACATCTTAAAACGTATCCACTCGGTAAAATCGACGCGCCAGATCACCAAGGCGATGAAAATGGTTGCGGCGGCCCGGCTGCGAAAAGCGCAGTTGGCGGCCGAGCAGATGCGGCCCTATTCCGAAAAAATGAGCGCCATGCTCGGCGCCTTGTCTTCGGCGGCCTCCGGTGACCTGTCGCATCCGTACTTCGAAAAGCGCGACGTCACCATGCAGACCCTGGTGATCGTGACGTCCGATCGCGGTCTCTGCGGCGCGTTCAATAACAATATTATCCGGACCGCCGAACAGTGGTTGAAGGATAAGGATCCTTCCAAAGTTTGCCTGGTTTGCGTCGGACGCCGCGGATACCTGTATTTCCGCCGCCGCCAGTGGAAAATCTCAGAGGCGTATAACGAATTCAACGGCCGCCTCGATTTTGCCATGGTCCGCGACCTGGTGTCCTATTTGACCAATCGCTTTGTCAACGGCCAGACCGATGAGATCTTTTTCCTCTATACCAAGTTCATCTCCACCGGGACTGTCCGGGTCACGATGGAAAAATATCTCAACATCGAACGGCCCGAGACCACCGAGGACGAAAGCGCCGGCGAGTATATTTTCGAGCCGGATCCGGATACGATCTTCTCCGAGCTCTTGCCGCGGTATGCTTTGGTGAAATGCCAGGCGGCGCTGGCCGATTCTTTTGCCTCAGAACATGCGACCCGTATGATGGCAATGACCTCGGCCACCAACAATGCCGGCGAGATGATTGATTCGTTGACACTGTCGTACAATAAGGCTCGTCAGGCCGCGATCACCACCGAAATTCTGGAAGTCGTCAGCGGCGCCGAGGCCCTGAAGGCGTAAGTTGTGAAAGAAATGTAGTTTTATATAGAAGCGGAGACATCAGTAATGGCTGACAATATCGGGAAAGTGGTGCAGGTGATCGGACCGACAGTTGACTGTGCGTTCGATTCCGACAAATTGCCCAAGATTCTCAATGCCCTGAAAATCGATAATGATGAACAAGGCATTCATCTGACCATCGAAGTCGCCAATCATATCGGCGACAATATTGTCCGATGTGTGGCGCTGGCCTCCACCGATGGCCTCGTCCGCGGCATGCCGGTCAGCGACACCGGCGGTCCGATTACTGTGCCGGTGGGTGAAGCATCGCTGGGGCGATTGTTCAATCTTCTCGGTGATACTATCGACACGCTCGACAAAATCCCGGCCGAAAACGAACGGCTTCCGATCCATCGGCCAAATCCGGATTTTGTCGATCAGGAAACCAGACCGCAGATGTTCGAAACCGGTATCAAGGTCGTCGATCTGCTTGAGCCCTATTCCAAGGGCGGTAAGGTTGGCTTGTTCGGCGGCGCCGGGGTCGGCAAAACCGTCCTTATTCAGGAACTGATCCGAAATATCGCCACTGAGCACGGCGGCTATTCGGTGTTCTGCGGGGTCGGCGAACGTACCCGTGAGGGCAACGACCTCTGGTTGGAAATGAAAGAATCAGGCGTGTTGGCCAAAACCGCCCTGATGTTCGGTCAGATGAACGAACCGCCGGGCGCCCGACTCCGGGTCGCACTCTCCGGCTTGACTATGGCCGAATATTTCCGCGATGAGGAACATCAGGATGTGTTGTTGTTCATCGACAACATCTTCCGTTTCGTTCAGGCCGGTTCCGAGGTATCCGCGCTGCTCGGCCGTATGCCGTCGGCGGTGGGGTATCAGCCGACCCTGGGTACCGAGATGGGCGCCCTTCAGGAACGAATCACCTCGACCAAGTCGGGATCGATTACCTCGGTGCAGGCTATTTATGTGCCTGCTGATGACTTGACCGACCCGGCACCGGCGACGACCTTCTCGCACCTCGACGCCACCTCGGTGCTGTCGCGTCAGATTTCCGAACTCGGCATTTACCCGGCTATCGACCCGCTTGACTCAACGTCTCGAATCCTCGACCCGCAAGTCGTTGGTCTTACGCGCAATTGGTCGAGGTTACGCGCCGAAGAAAAGACGCCGTAGGTGCCGA
>CAZGLR010000204.1:0-2857 GCA_964526635.1 uncultured Ignavibacteriales bacterium
GTTGTCGTCGATGCCATCAATGGCGCCGGATCGTTTGCCCTGCCGAAACTTTTGGACACGCTTGGCGTCAAATATGAGTGTATCAACTGTAAGGGCGATGGCGACTTTTTTCGCAAGCCGGAGCCGGTCCCGGAGGCCTTGACCCAGCTTGGCCGGGCGGTGCGTAAATATAAGGCGGATATCGGGTTGGCTTGCGATCCCGATGCCGACCGTCTGGCCTTAGTCGATGAAAAAGGCAAGCCGATCGGAGAAGAGTTAACACTTGCCCTGGCGGTTGCGTATTACCTGCTCAAGAATAAGGGCCCGGTGGCGATTAATATGTCGACGTCGCGGGTGACGGCCGATATGGCGCGCATGGTCGGCTGCCCGGTATATTTGTCCCCGGTAGGTGAGGCCAACGTCGTTGAGGAGATGCGCAAGCGGAAGGCGGTTATCGGTGGTGAGGGCAACGGCGGCGTGATTGTGGCAGAGTGCCATTATGGCCGCGATGCCCTGGTCGGGACGGCGTTGATTCTTTCCTATCTGGCCGAGTCGGGAAAAGCCTTGTCAAATCTGGCCGGAACGTTGCCGACATATTATAATATAAAGAAGAAAGCCCCGCTGCCGGCCGGTTTTGACCGTAAAATATCCAGGGTAGAAAAGGCTGTCGCCGACGAATTCGGAAAAGTGAATATTGACCGTCGCGATGGCCTCAGGTTCGATCTTGCTGAGGGCTGGATTCAAATTAGAAAAAGTAATACCGAACCGATTTACAGACTGATCGCCGAGGCGACGTCGAATCGTCTGGCTGCAAAGATGGTGGCAACCGTGCAGCGGGCATTCAAATAAGGGAGCAGTATCATGTGTGGAATCGTCGGGTATGTGGGTCATCAGAAGGCAGTGCCGATTTTGCTCGAGGGTCTGCGGCGGCTTGAATACCGCGGGTATGATTCCGCCGGTATTGCCGTTATCGAACAGGGCGGCTTGCTGCATGAAAAAACCGCCGGCAAAGTCGAGGCGCTGGAGATTCATCTGGCGGATCGTACCTTTACCAGCAACATCGGAATTGCCCATACCCGCTGGGCCACTCATGGCGAACCCTCGGATCTCAATGCCCATCCGCAGCTCGACAATTCCGGGAATATTGCGGTTGTGCATAATGGTATCATCGAGAACTACCGCGCCCTTCGCAAAATTTTGGAGCAGAAGGGGCACGTGGTCAAGTCCGAAACCGATACCGAGATTATTGCACTTCTGATCAGTATGCTTTACGAGGGCGACCTGACTGAAGCTGTCCGTTTGGCGTTGTCACAGGTCGAGGGAACGTATGCTATCGCGGTCATTGATAACCGTAATCCCGGCACTATTGTCGCCGCGCGCAACGGCGCCCCGCTTCTGGTCGGGCAGGGCGATGGCGAAAACTTTGTGGCCAGCGATGCCGCAGCACTTTTGCGTTACACCAATCGAGTAGCCTATATCGAAGATAAGGAAATCGCAACAGTTACCACCGATGATTTCATTGTCTCCACGATTGAGAATGTCAAGATTACGCCCCGTGTCGAGGAGATAAGCTGGACATTGGAGATGATCGAAAAAGCCGGGCATGATTATTTCATGCACAAGGAAATCCATGAGCAACCGGAGGCCCTGCGCAATGCCATGCGCGGGCGACTCAACCATGAGGAGTCAACATCGCGGCTCAATGGCCTCTCCGAGTATCTCGGTGAATTGGAACAGATCAAGCGGATTATTATCCTCGCCTGCGGGACCTCATGGCATGCCGGTTTGATCGGCGAATACATGCTTGAAGAATATGCCGGCATCCCGGTCGAAGTCGAGTATGCCTCGGAATTCCGCTATCGCAACCCGGTTATCGATGAGGGCACGGCGGTGCTGGTGATCTCGCAGTCCGGCGAGACGGCCGACACGCTGGCCGCGATGCGTGAGGCCAAACGGCGCGGGGCGAAAGCATTTGGTATTGTCAATGTGGTCGGTTCGACGATCGCCCGCGAAACCGACAGCGGTGTGTATATCCACGCCGGGCCGGAAATCGGGGTGGCGTCGACCAAAGCCTTTACCTCGCAGATTATGGTCCTCGCCCTGATTACGATCATGCTCGGTCGGATGCGCCGTATTTCGGCCAACATGGGCAACGAAATGATCGCGGCGCTGGAATCGGTACCGGGCAAGATCGAAGAAATTCTGAAGCAGGAAGAGCAGATCAAAAAGATCGCTAAACTGTATTACAACAGCAACAACTTTCTCTATCTCGGGCGCGGGGTGAATTTCCCGGTGGCGCTCGAGGGTGCGCTCAAGCTCAAGGAAATATCGTACATCCATGCCGAGGGATACCCGGCCGCGGAGATGAAGCACGGTCCCATAGCGCTGATCGATGAAAATATGCCCGCAGTAGTGATCGCCACCAATGATTCGATTTACGATAAAGTCATGTCAAATATCGCTCAGGTACGGGCGCGTGGCGGACGGGTGATCGCGATTGCTACCGAGGGCGACACCGAGATTGCCTCGAAAGTCAATCATGTGATTTATGTTCCGGAGATCAAGCAGGTATTTACGCCGCTGCTATCTGTGATTCCGTTGCAGCTTCTGGCCTATCATATCGCGGTGATGCGTGATTGTAATGTTGATCAGCCGCGCAACCTGGCCAAGTCGGTGACAGTGGAGTAGCGGGGGGTGTGGTACTGTTCTGATGCACCGAGGCGGGATAAGTAAAGCAGGGCGGGTCCCACTGGGGACCCGCCATTTTTGATTCAGGCATCTAATTGATACACAATTTTCGAACTAATTCTTATGGCAGGTCCCTTAGGGGGACCTGCCATACTCGCTTCGATATGCCCTGAAGCATGCATCCGATATT
>CAZGLR010000205.1:0-2823 GCA_964526635.1 uncultured Ignavibacteriales bacterium
GTCGGGGGCATTGAACGGTTGGAATCACCGCTGGTCTCAGATATCACCGCTCCCTATCTTCGTGATCTCTATGAACATACGATTCAGGTAATCGATACGGTCGAGACTTTCCGCGATACGGTCACAGGCCTTCTTGACCTTTATCATACCGGCATTTCCAACCGCATGAACGATATCATGAAAGTGCTGACAGTCTTTGCGACCATTTTTATACCGCTGGGTTTTCTGGCCGGTGTGTACGGAATGAATTTCGATACATCGGTCAGCCCCTTTAATCTGCCGGAACTGGGATTTGCCTATGGCTACCCCCTGTTCTGGCTGATTGTCATCATGGTTGCGGGCGGTTTTTTGTGGTTTTTTCGCAGTAAGAAATGGCTGTAGACCCGGTAATCTCTCCTTTTCCAAAAATGTCTACTCCCGGTTGGGTCTCTTTCGTATAATACATAGACATTGTTGGTCTCTTTTAGGTAGTATTTTCAGCTGCTATCTCACCGGCCAGAGAGAGATTCAAAGGAGGAATTGTTGTGGCCTCACATATTGAACCTGTCCAGGAGTCATCGAAGAAGAAATCAGCATCCACCGGAAACAGTGCTGCTGCGGTGGCCGATACGGCGTATGACGACAATCCCCTGATCGACCGCCTGCCCGATCATCTCAAGCAGTTTATCGTCGATCAACGCTACGATTCGTACACACCAATCGATCATGCTGTCTGGCGTTTTGTCATGCGGCAAAACTATAATTTTCTCAAAGACGCCGCTCATCCGGCCTATGTTGACGGTCTCAAAAAGACCGGCATCGGTATCGAGCAAATCCCCGGCATCGAGGGCATGAACAAAATCCTTGGGAAGATTGGCTGGGCGGCGGTAACGGTCGATGGCTTTATCCCGCCGGCGGCATTTATGGAATTTCAGGCGTATCGCATTCTGGTGATTGCCGCTGATATCCGCCAGGTTAATCATATCGAGTACACGCCGGCGCCGGATATCATTCATGAGGCTGCCGGCCATGCGCCGATTATTGCTGATGCTGAATATGCCGAATACCTGCGTCGTATTGGTGAAGTCGGTGCCAAAGCGATGTCATCGCGCCGCGATTACGAACTTTATGAAGCGATCCGTCATCTGTCCATCCTGAAGGAGCAGCCCGATGCCGATCCGGCTGAGGTTGAAAAAGCCGAGAAAGACGTAGATGACAAGCAGAAAAACCTCGGTGAACCATCGGAGATGGCCCGATTGAGCCGTCTACACTGGTGGACAGTCGAATATGGCCTTATTGGTACGCTGGAAAATCCAAAAGTCTATGGCGCCGGTTTGCTGTCGTCAATCGGCGAGTCAGCCAATTGCCTGACCGACAAGGTCAAAAAGCTGCCGTATAACATCGAAACCGCCCAGTATCCTTTTGACATCACGACGCAACAACCGCATTTGTTTGTCACGCCTGACTTCAGGCATTTGATCGATGTACTCGAAGAATTTGCCGATGACATGGCGTATCGTACCGGCGGTCAGCCGGGTCTGGAGAAGGCAATCGAATGTCGTAATCTCTGTACCTATGAATATAGCAGCGGACTGCAGGTGTCAGGGGTGGTTGAAGAGAGTATCACCGATGGCAATAATAATCCGATCTTTGTCCGTACCAGCGGGCCAACGATGTTATCGATCGATGATACGGTACTGCCCTCTCACAGTAAGGACACTCACGCTACGGGATTCGCTTCCCCGGTTGGCCGACCGGCGGGTGCAGCCAAGCCGCTGGAAGTTATGTCTGATCGCGAACTGGTCGAACTTGGGCTGACTCCCCGCACGGCATGCAAACTGACCTTTGAGACCGGCATTGAAATTGAAGGCGAATTCGAAGAGGCCGTGCGCAAAAAAAACAAAGTAATCCTTCTGCATTTCTCGTCGGCAGTTATACGGCAGGGTGAGATTATTTTGTATGAATCGGCCGGTAAGCCATTTTTTATGGCAGTTGGCGGAGGGATTGTTTCTGTTTATGGCGGTGCTGCCGACAAAGACAGTTACCAGCAGGATTCGCTGGTTCCCCGGGAACGGACTATCAAAAGCGATTATACGCCCAAACAGCGTGAACTGCACAAGTTATATCAACGGGTGCGGGCAATTCGGGAGAAGAAAACGCCTCACGATTCGCTTGCTGAAATCTGGCAGAGATTGAAAAGCGACCATGAGTACGACTGGCTGCTGGCGATGGAAATTCTGGAAATTCTGGCGGATGAAAAGCTCTTCCCGGAACTCAGGACGGAAATCCACGGTTATCTCGAACAAAAGAAATCGGCACACAAGCACCTCGCTGCTGTCATTGAGCGAGGCTTGGATCTTACTCCATCGGCTGCTTAACAATAAAGAGAGTGTGATACAATGGAAAAATTAGCTGAACAGAAATGTAAACCATGTGAGGGCGGGGTTGATCCATTGACCCCAAAGGAATATGCGCCATATCTTGAGTCAATTCCAAACTGGTCGGTTCGCGATGAAAAAATGATTGATCGTGAATTTCAGTTCAAGGATTTTGTTCAGGCGCTGGAATTCGTCAATGAAGTCGGCAGCATCGCCGAGGACGAGGGGCATCATCCCGACATTTTTATCCATTCCTGGAACAAGGTCAAAATCAGCCTGTGGACGCATGCGATCGATGGTCTCTCGATCAATGATTTTATTGTGGCATCAAAAATCGACCGGATCGAGTCGGTCAAAGGGAAATAGCGCATGGCGCTTTTGGTGAATTCATGTCACAAGGCGCAGCTCTTCAAATTGCGTAAATTGCTCAAGACAGTCGGGATTGGCCAGCGCCTCACGATTGGCC
>CAZGLR010000206.1:0-2640 GCA_964526635.1 uncultured Ignavibacteriales bacterium
GATCACAATCAAAAGGCGGCATGACTTCCCAGCCCGAATACAGGCTGCCGACAAAGTCGACATCAAAGCCGCCGTCCTGCAGATGAAACCAGAGCTGCTGGCGATAGCCATAGACAATATCATGCCCGGTCCACCCGACATAGGCGCCAAGCGTGATCGAATTGCCAACCGGCATGATACGGATCGTATCGGCCGAGGCGTTACCTGCTGTCATTGGAAAAAAACAAAGACTTGCAAGAAAAAATATAAAAAGCAGTCTTATCCCATAGAAGGACTTGCTGGTGAGGCATCGATAAAAAGGACCATCCATGTTGTCACCTCGATGACCATGATGTCAGGTTTAATGCCGCAAATGGCGGTATTTATATATCGTGCTCTCACGGATGTTTGCCGGCTGGTAAAATATGTATCAGAGGCGCTCTGGAAAGTAAGCCTGGCGAATTCTTCCGTCGCCTGTATGTTAAAAGATTTCGCCGAAATGTCAAGCGACAAAGTGTGAGAAGATCGTTAAGAATCAGCAAAATACCTTGACTTTTTCTACATACACCATATCATATAGATGGTTACCAGAGCACGCTTGCCAATATTCCTGAAGAAATTCATCTTTTGAGGTAGGGGTAATCGACTGAAAACAGTCCTCTCGATTCTGCGGAGGTACTATAGGGTAAGTCGTTACCGGCAACTACTGCGATTGATTTACAGAATCAGCCATTTTTGCATCATGTGTATTGAGTCCGCGCAGTAATGTTGGATGTTTGGAGGAACTACCACTATGCAAGGGAATAACGGGGGATTCCGATTAATCCTGGCTCTACTGATCTGCCTTGTATTTATCCCCACAACATATGTTGCGGCACAGCCGGCCGGGTGTCCATCCGGCATGATTCACTATTGGAAACTCGATGAAACCATGACCGGCTCCTATGCCGATGAATACGGCACCAATGATGGTGTTTGCCACACCGCCTGTCCTGTCCCGGCGACAGGCATAGTTGGCGGCGCCCAGCAAATGGGCGGGACCGGCGTCGGAATCAATATTGCCGATGACGGCTCTTTCGATTGGGCGATCAGCGATGATTTCTCAATCGAATTCTGGATGAGCCGCTCCGCGAGTCCGACGCAAAATGAAGTCATTATCGGACGTCTTGGAGCCTCATCATGGATCGGTATTCATGCGGGAAATCCCAATGTTTCCGGCGTCCCAATCGATGCCATTCTTTTCGCTTTCCGGGGCAGCTATATCTACAGTACCTCAACAGTAACCGACGGCGCCTGGTATCATGTCGCGATTACCCGCGATGGCGCCACCGGGGTGATCAAACTTTATATTAATGGCACAGAAGAATTTTCAGGTACTGCCGCCAAAGATTTCAATGCCTCGGATAACCTGACACTTGGCTATTTCAATACCGGCGGAGGATATCCGTATAATGGTCTGCTCGATGAGGTCGCCCTCTACAGCAGCGTGCTCGATACCGCGACTATCAACGCCCACTATAACGGTGGCGCCGGCACTGATTATTGCGCAGGCAATGCCGCGCCTGTCATATCAGAAATCCCGAATCAGTATATTGTGGCAGGGGATGGGTTTGCCGCCATCACGCTTGATGACTATGTCGATGATCCCGATCACGCGGATACTGAAATATCCTGGACCATGTCCGGCGAAACTGATCTGACCATTGATATCGATGCTAACCGGATTGCGACTATCACTCCTCCCGGCGATACCTGGACCGGACTCGAGACGATAACCTTTGTCGCAACCGACCCGGAGAGCATCGCTGATTCTGTCGTTGTTACCTTCGCGGCGATTCCCGGAGGCTGTCCGCCCTCGCTCCATTCCTACTGGCAGCTTGATGAAAACAGCGGAACCGGACCCTATGCCGACGTTATTTCCGATCTCGATATGACCTGCACTGAATGTCCCGATGCCGTCACCGGCATAATCGATGGCGCCCAGGATTTTGACCGGGACAATGACAAGGTCATTATCCCTGATGACAATTCTTTCGATTGGGGTGTTGACGACAGCTTCACTCTCGAATGCTGGATCAATAAAGACGAGGGCTGTACCGGGTCCGCACAAAACAACAATGAAGTTATTCTCGGACGAGCGGCCGCCGGCTGGTGGTTCGGTGTCAATTGCGACGGTCTCGACAGCAGGCTGCGTTTCTTCAAAAGCGGGCAATTCGACCTGCGCAGTACTGACGTCGTTACCGATGGTCTCTGGCACCATGTGGTTATCGTTAACGATGCCGACGCCGATGTCATTTCACTGTATGTCGATGGCGTACTCAACGACAGCGCACTATATGCCGGCGCCAATCTGGCGGCATCGACTCCCATCACGGTTGGCTACTTTGACGTGTCACCGTACTATGGCTATCTCGGTGCACTCGATGAGCTGGCCATATACAACGGCATCTTGACTGAACCCGAGATTATCGTCCACTACAACAATGGCGCCGGTCGGGTGTATTGTATCGGTAATTTCCCGCCCGATATTGTCGATGTCGTCGATACCCAGACAATCGAGTGCCGGGAGATTGTCCTGACAGTTACCGCCGATGATCCGGATGGTACATATCCCGAAATCAGTATTGAGGGTAAACCGGCGGATGCTGACTTCACCGATTT
>CAZGLR010000207.1:0-2581 GCA_964526635.1 uncultured Ignavibacteriales bacterium
CGGATTATCTCGCGCTGATCGCCCTGGATCTCGAGGGAACCGTCCTTCACGGCGCCGCCGACGCCGCAGCGCTGCTTGATGCGCTTCGCCATCTGCTTGAGTTCCGTCGCATCGCCCGGCAGGCCCGTGAACTGGCCCGCCAGCTTGCCGAATTTTTGTTCGAGGATGTCGATTCGCTTATCCGCATCGATATGTCCGAGTACATGGAAAAATTCGCAGTCTCGCGGCTGATCGGTGCGCCCCCGGGCTATGTCGGCTATGAAGAGGGCGGCCAGCTGACCGAGCGTGTCCGCCGGAAACCATATTCAGTGGTTCTCCTCGACGAAATCGAAAAAGCCCATCCGGAAGTCTTTAATATTCTTCTGCAGTTGATGGACGACGGCCAGTTGACCGACAGCTTCGGCCGTAAAGTCGATTTCAAAAACACGGTCGTGATTATGACTTCGAACGTCGGTACCCGCCAGATCGGCGATACCAAATCGATGGGCTTCGACAAGACCGAAATGTCCAGTGACTTCGATACAATGAAAAAGAAAATCAACGAGGAGCTCCGGAAAATGTTCAATCCGGAACTGCTCAACCGTATCGACGAAACCGTCATTTTCCATTCGCTGTCGCTGGAGCACATTATCGAGATTATCGATATTCTCCTGGTTGATCTGGCTACCCGTCTGGCCGAAAAAGGGATATCCTTCAATCTCACCGATGAGGCCAAGCAATGGCTCGCTCAAAAAGGCTATGAGCCTCAGTATGGCGCGCGGCCACTCAAACGGGCGATCCAGAAATACCTCGAGGATCCGCTTTCTGAAGAAATCCTGCGTGGTCAGTATGCCGGCGATTGTGAACTGGAAATCACGGTTAACGAAGACGCCGATCGCCTGAAATTTAACTTCATTTCCGGCGAACCCTCCGATCAGGCCAAGGCGGAACATGATCAGGTTAATTCATAGGCGCTAAAAAATCGCTTGCGTTTTCCGACCTGATAAGTATATTCTAAAGCCGCTCGAGAAATCGGGCGGCTTAGCTATCTCGGGCTGCCGCCGGCGCGGCGCCGTGAACACAGACGACGATTGTACCGTCACAAACAAGGATTAATACGATGGCACACAAAAAGGGTGTCGGTTCCTCCAAGAATGGTCGCGACTCAAACGGTCAACGACGTGGAGTGAAAGTTTTCTCCGGACAGGCTGTTCCGGCCGGGTCCATTATCGTCCGTCAATGCGGCACGCACATTCTTCCCGGCGATAATGTCGGTCTCGGCAAAGATTATACCATCTTCGCCAAAATCACCGGCGTCGTGAAATTCGAACGGGTCGGCAAAGACCGCAAAAAGGTTTCTGTCGTTCAGTAGCGTCAAACGCTACGGCGATATACAAATCCCCGCCTGTTGCAGCCCGGCGGGGTTTTTTGTATCAGGGAATGTACCGCTATGATCGATATCGGCCCGCTGATTACCCGGACAAGCAACATAATGGCGCCCTATTTAAGTGGTATCGCGCATTATCTCGATCAGCAAGCCTGCCGCTGCCATAATCCCGAAGACAAACTTATCCAGAAACCGCGCGAGGCCTATGTTCGCAATCTGCTGGCGGTCGCTATCCTCTCCCATCTGCAACGCGATGAATTCCTCCGCTGTGAAAAAAGAGTTATCATTCTGCCCGAATGCCTCAAAAATTATGATGATACCACCTGCTGCAAGGGCGAACTCCCCGGCGGTGTCTCCGAATGCACCATGTGCAACGCCGACTGCCTGGTGTTTCACAGTATGGATCAGTTCACCGACGACCGCACCGCTATGTACCTCGAGCCGGATGATCTGCTGGCCTTCCTGACCGAATACAAAAAGAGGCACGGCCGCGTCGGGGTGGTCGGGGTAGCCTGTGTGCTGACATTGTTGTCGGGCTTTGCCCGTACCATCGCGCTCAAACTACCGACCCAGGGCGTCTTTCTCAATTACTCGAGCTGCGCCTATCACTGGGCCTCACCGGGGTTTAATACCAATTACAGTTTCGAGCGCATGGCGCAGGTTCTGGGCAAGAGTGCCTTCACCCAGCCGACTTTTCGCCATGTCAAAGCCCCGACATATTGCCTCGAGGATGACGTCAATACGGCTACCGATTTTTATGATAAACTGGATACGTTGTGCGTTGAGTTTGAAGAATATTATCTGCCGAAAATAAAACGAAAAGTTCTGGCCGGTACCGGTCGCAGCGATACTCCTGATTTCCCGCAACAGCCTGTGGGCGACCCGGATTTATTTGAATTGAGCGATGTTGTCTTGAAAGCCATCGTCCCCGACCTCATCACCCGCGATGAAGCGTGACATCAGGTTAATACAGCACTCTCAAAATTATTTCAATCGATACACCCCGGCCGGGTGATCCCGGCCGCTACGAAGAATCATGTATGGAATCAAGGAACAACGGTACCGCACCCGAGGGGTGTGGCTTTCAGAGCAAAGGCAACATAGCTCATCCAGTACCGGGGTACCACACCCGACAGGGTGTGGCTTTCAGATCAAAGGTCACATAGCTCATCCAGTACCGGGGTACCACACCCGACAGGGTGTGGCTTTCAGAGC
>CAZGLR010000208.1:0-2379 GCA_964526635.1 uncultured Ignavibacteriales bacterium
AGAGACCATTGTCCGCCCCGATAAAAACATATCGCGATGTTCTGATAGCGATGATTTTGCGCCGCGTCCCCACCCCCGGATCGACTACCGCCAGGTGCACCGACCCCGGCGGAAAATCCTGATAATTGGACTTGAGAACATACCATCCCCCGGCGATATCGCCCGGTGCGATATCATGGGTAATCGGGATAATCCGGGCCGCCGGATAGATACCGACAATAACGCCCTCGAGCGCGGCATGATAGCCGTCGCAGAGGCCAAAATCTGTCGTGAGAGTTATGACAGGTCCCAAAAGTTGAATCCCATCTGTTTATCGTGGAACCGATTCAGCTTTTTGGAGAATGTCTGGAGGAATATCTCGAGTGTAACCGCCACGGTCCCTTTGAAGAAATGCCCGCCCATAAGTTTTTGATCGGGGCCGGCAACTGCGATATGGGCATGGACAAACGGTTTATCATCGATATGGGAGATATTGCCCATCAGACTGACCACCTCGACAGTGCGCCGTATTGATTTTTTACGGTAGGCTTTTTTTCGGAGATCGAAATACCCCAGCGTGACAGTATGCACCGCTCCGATTCCCTGAATTGTCCCGCTGGGAATTTTCTTATCGGCCACGAACTGCGTCAGGGTCGCAACAGCCTCCTCGCCCCGCTCCAGCCGAATCAGGTAGCCGCCATTGACTTTTCGCGCCTGCACCTGCCGGTTTTATTCCTTCTCGGTTTCGGTCTCGGTTTCGTCTTCTTCCTCAAGATCGACATCATCGACATCGATATCTTCGTCCAGAATCAGATCGTCGATGACAACTTCCTTACCCGAAAGCCAGTCCAGATAATCCTTGTTGCCGGCGGTGATATCGAATGAGATCACTTCCGGTACTTCATAGGGATGAATTTCGGCAACCCGCTTGACTATTGCATCAGTCTTGGCTGTAGTCGCTTTGACTATGAGAAGCGCCTCGTTTGATTTCTCGACCCGGCCCTCCCAGCGATAGACGGAGGTAATGGAATCGACGATATTCACGCACATGGCCAACCCATCTTCAACCAGCGTCGACGCGATCTGATCGGCGACTTCCATGGGGGTCGTTATGTAGGTAATACGATGTTCACTCATGTTTGAATCTTTCTGTTTAAGGCGTTCTCAACCGATGCCACCTTGCCCGCCAGTCTGCCCTTGGCTTGTTTCCGGTCGTCAATAACGATTGACGTATAAATCCGGCTGTGTGACCGGCGCATTACATGATGACATTTTTTTATCAGGGCCATGACGTCGTCCCAGTTGCCTTCGACGATCGTCGCCATTGCCGTCAACCTGTAAGAAAGGCCCGATTTATCGACAATGTCAATGATTTTCGCGACATCGTTCGAAAGCGATTCTTTCGACCCCACGGGAAAAATTGAAAATTGTGCCAGCATTTTCCTCTCCCCTTATGATTGTCAGTTCGTTAACCGGTGATACGTAACAAATTGCAATCTGTATCATCCCTGCCGGTTAACATAGAGAGGAAACTGCCCGCAAAACTGCTCAACCTTCGCGGCGACATCGGCATAGGCCTCCTTGTCGCCAAGGTTTTTGACCACCGAATCAATAAATCCGGCGATTTTCTCCATCTCCGGCTCTTTCATCCCGCGCGTCGTTACCGCCGGCGTCCCAATCCGGATACCAGACGTTACAAACGGTTTCGCGGGATCAAATGGCACCGTGTTTTTATTTACCGTGATATTGGCCTGATCCAGCGCCTTCTCGACCATCTTGCCGGTGATCTTCTTGCCGTCAGCGCGCGTCTTGTCAATAAAGGACATAAGCATGAGATGCGTATCCGTACCGCCCGAAACCAGCCGGTTCCCGGCATCCATCAGCTTCTGCGCCAGATGTTTGGCATTGGCGACAATCTGTTTCTGATAGGACACGAATTCATCGGACATCGCTTCTTTGAAGGCCACCGCCTTGGCCGCAATGATGTGCATCAATGGCCCGCCCTGGATCCCGGGCATCACATTCTTATCCAACTCCTCGGCATATTTCTCCTTGCAGAGAATCATCCCGCCCCGCGGTCCGCGCAAAGTCTTATGAGTCGTTGTCGTCACAAAATCGGCAAACGGCACCGGGGACGGATGCAACCCCGCCACCACCAGGCCGGCAATATGCGCGATATCAACCATCAAATACGCCCCGACCGCATCGGCAGCCTCACGGAACCTCGCAAAATCCAATATACGCGGATAGGCCGACGCTCCCGTAACGATCAGCTTCGGTTTGACTTCCTTAACTTTCGCCAGAAGCTTATCGTAATCAATAACTTCTGTTTCCGGTTCGACTTGATACGGCACAATATTGTACAATTTCCCCGTGAAGTTAATCGGATGCCCGTGAGTC
>CAZGLR010000209.1:0-2356 GCA_964526635.1 uncultured Ignavibacteriales bacterium
GGACCGCTCCTGAATCTGAAGGGCGAGGCTGTCGGCGTCAACGCCGCCATCTCCTCACCGACCGGATCATCGGTTGGCATTGGTTTCGCGATTCCGATCGCGTTTGCCCGGGCGGTGGTACCGGACCTGATCGAAAGCGGTCAGGTCAATCGCGGATGGCTTGGAGTGTCCGAGCTGACCAATGTACCGCGCGACGTCCAGGAATCACTGGGTCTGTCCACACCGGCCGTAACATTCAATGAAATCCTGCGCGGCGGCCCGGCCGCCCAGGCCGGTCTGCATCCGCGTGATGTCATTTATCGCTTCAATGGCGAGACGATCGAGGATGTCGATGATTTCCGCTTCAAAGTGGCTATCGCCCCGATCGGCGAACCAATTGAAGTCGATCTGATTCGAGGCAAGCAAAAGTTGAGTATACCGGTTGTTATCGGTGATCGCACCCAGGCCCTGCGCGAGATGCAGTCGCCGGTCCAGCAACCCTACAGCGATGATTACTGGCTGGGCATGTCGGTTTCCGAATGCACCCCCGAACTGGGCCATCGCTATGGCGTACAATGTCCTGATGCCGGCGGCGTGATCGTCACCGAGGTGATTCCGGGATCGCCGGCGTACAACAGAAACATCGTTCCCGGCGTAGTTATTATAGAGATCGACTCGTTTGAGATAAATAACTTAAACGACTACCGCAATGCGGTCGTCACACTGCGAGATAAGGAAAAATCGATCTCGCTTATTATTTACGACACCGAAGGAAATACACGCTGGGTAGGTATCGACCCCCGGCAGTGATTCCTCCCTGTTACTTTTTATGTATGAAGGAGGCACGGAAGGGTAAGTGGCTAAATTATCGAGACGATATCGGGATGAGGATCGAAGCCTCGACCTGTATCTTCGTGAAATCGGCTCTACCCCGCTGATAACCGCTGAAGAAGAGGTCAAGTTGGCCCGGCTCATCAAACAGGGCGACGATCGCGCTTTGGAAAAACTCACCAAAGCCAATCTGCGCTTTGTGGTCAGCGTGGCCAAAAACTATCAAAACCAGGGCCTTTCTCTGGCGGATCTTATTAATGAGGGGAACATTGGCCTGATCAAGGCGGCCAAGCGTTTCGATGAAACGCGCGGCTTCAAGTTCATCTCCTATGCGGTCTGGTGGATCCGGCAAGCGATTCTGCAGGCACTCGCCGAGCAGAGCCGTATTGTCCGACTCCCGCTCAACCGCGTCGGCACACTTCATAAAATCGGTAAGATATCATCGTCGCTGGAACAGACCTACGGTCGCATTCCCTCGCCCGATGAAATCGCCAAAGAGCTCGAGCTCTCGGAAAATGAAGTCGCCGACACGCTCAAAATATCCAATTCGCACCTGTCGCTGGACCAGCCGTTCTCGGTCTCCGAGGATAACTCACTCATTGATATCCTCGAAGACGAGTATCAGCCGGGTCCCGATGAAGCGCTTCTGGATATGTCGCTGCGGGTTGAAATCGAAAAAGCACTCGACACCCTGACCCCGCGTGAGGCCGAGGTGATAAACCTCTATTTCGGACTCAATGCCGAAAAACCGCTCACGCTGGAGGAGATCGGGGCACGGTTCAACCTGACGCGCGAACGAGTGCGCCAGATCAAGGAGAAGGCCATTCGGCGACTGCGGCACGCTTCGCGGAGCCGTTCGCTGAGGGCGTATTTGTCTTAGTTCTTTGCTGATGGAGCTGCTCTTTGAGATAGATCATTGCTAATGATTTCATTTCGGGCAGTTTGAAAACATAGAGCACATATTAAATCCCGCGGTGTGAAAGCACCGCGGGATTTTTTTGTGGGGGGGGGATTTTTACATCCGCTCGATTTCATCCTGATCGTAACCCGCCTCTCCGAGGTGGGTTTATCCCCGATAAGCAGCTACGCCCGCAGCGGCACAGCGCCGAACATTGCCAATCACGTCTTCGCTTTTTCAATATTCCCGTGGCTGGCGGACGTCCCCGTCTGCCAGCAAAAGAATGTCGGCGCACGAGAATGTGCGCCAACTACAAAATAGCTCCGTCAATTGATACACCCACGACAGAGTCGCGGGTTACATCATCGCAGACATAGAGCTCAAAATCGACTTGATCGTAACCCGCCTCTCCGAGGTGGGTTTACCCCCAACAGGGAGCTACGCCCGCACCGGCATGGCGTCCAACTGTCCCCCCCACGCTTTCCCGTGCTGGCGGACGTCCCCGTGCCAGCAAAAGAATGTCGGCGCACGAGGCCGTGCGCCAACCACAAAATCTAAAGGACCCCAAGCCTGATAAGATGATCTTTCAATTGAAGATTCCGTGACTGGCGGACGTCCCCGTCTGCCAGTAAAAGAATGTCGGCGCAC
>CAZGLR010000210.1:0-2276 GCA_964526635.1 uncultured Ignavibacteriales bacterium
ATTGGGGCACCCTGTTTTTTTGTCCCTGCTATTTCCAAAAACACAAAAAAAAGCTGGCAGACGAGGACGTCCGCCAGCCACCAGTAACATAAAGCTCGCACAAAACTTCCATACGCTGACGGACAAAACGTCTGACAGCCACAAATCTTCCCCCAATCCTGAAGGATTGGGGCACCCTTCGGGTGGCCCGCCGCTTGCGGCGGGTTCCAGCCAAACTCAGCCGCACAAAAAAAACCGGCGGAGATTACATCCGCCGGCATCACACCATTATTCGATTACACTATATTTGCCCGAATTATCCGCCCCTACGCCCGGCTCTTCTCGGTCGATTTGGATTCCGACGATTCTCCGCCGTCACCCTCTTCAACAGCCTTCGGATACGAAACCACTTTGCATTCGGGGCACTGATGATGGAATCCCTTGGCCTTGGTTTCTTTCTCCACCAGGTAGGCATTCCCGCAGGCTTTGCAGCGGGTGTTCACCGGCTTCTGCCATGAGACAAAATCGCAATCAGGATATTTCGAGCAGCCATAGAATGTCCGCCCGCGCTTGCTCTTGCGCTCGATCACATCGCCCGGGCAACCGTCTTTGGGGCATTTCACGCCGGTACTCAGAGGCGCGGTGTATTTGCATTCGGGATAGTTTTCACACCCGAGGAATTTCCCGTAACGGCCTTCTTTGACCAGCATCATACCATCGCATTTCTCGCATTTGATATCGGTCTTGACCTGCTGGGCGGCCTCAGTTTCCAGCGGCATCGTATTTTTGCATTCGGGATAGCCGCTGCAGGCGAGGAAACGGCCATTGCGACCCCATTTGATAATCATCGGACGGCCGCATTTGTCGCAGTCGATATCGGTGGCCTCGGTCATCGACTCTTTGATCTCTTTGGCTTTGCCCTTGAGCGAGTCCATCGTGTTCGCAAACGGCTCATAGAAATCGGCCATGACCTCGGTCCACTCCATAGAGCCATCTTCGATATTATCCAGCTCCTCTTCCATCTCGGCGGTAAAGCCGACATCGAAGAGATCCTCGAGATTTTCCACCAGGATTCGGGTGACCGCAAAACCCAGTTCGGTCGGGATAAGACGGCGTTCTTCCAGCGTCACGTACTTCCGCGATTTGAGGGTGGAGATAATCTGGGCATAGGTCGATGGCCGGCCGATGCCCTGCGCCTCGAGTTCTTTCACCAGCGATGCCTCCGAGAAACGCGGCGGCGGTTTGGTGAAATGCTGTGAGGGATGAAATTCCTCAGCGGAAAGTACCTCGTCTTTTTTCAGTTCCGGGATTTCATTCGGCTCCTGCTTGCCGTTTTTGCCATTGGCTTCGCTTTCTTTATAGACTTTGAGGTAGCCGTCGAATTTGAGATTCTGTGAACTGGCCCGGAAGAGATACTTGCCGGCTTCAATATCGACAGACACAGTATCATATTCGGCCGGACTCATCTGCGAAGCGATAAAACGGTCCCAGATCAGGCTGTAGAGCGCCAGTTGATCCTTGGTCAACTTTTTCTTGATGACATCGGGAGCGTATTCGGGGTAGGTCGGCCGGATCGCTTCGTGGGCATCCTGGGCCGATTTCTTGGATTTGAATTGGCGCGGCTTTTCGGGCAGATATTTGTCGCCATACTTGCGGCCGATATAATCGCGCGACCAGCCCAGCGCCTCGGGATCGATGCGCACTGAGTCGGTTCGCATATAGGTGATCAACCCGACCGAGCCGACACTTCCCTTGAAATCAATACCTTCATACAGCGCCTGCGCCACCCGCATCGTCTTATGCGGCGCGAAATACAGCTTCTGGGCGGCTTCCTGCTGTAATGTCGACGTTATGAACGGCGGCAGGGGATTGCGCTTTTTGGATCCGATTTTGACATCGCTGACAGTGAACTGGCTGTCCTGCAGTTCGGCGACAATTCTATCGGCGGTTTCCTGATCGCCAATCTCCGGTTTTTCGCCGTCGATTTTGGCCAGTTTGGCTTTGAATGTCTTCTTTTGACCGTTGGCCAGTGTAATCTCGATTTCCCAGTATTCCTGCGGTTTGAAGTCGAGAACTTCGCGTTCCCGTTCGCAGATTATCCGCAACGCCACCGACTGCACCCGGCCGGCCGAAAGCCCGCGGGCAATCGTCTGCCATAAAAACGGCGATACTTTGTAGCCGACAATCCGATCAAGAATACGGCGCGCCTGCTGGGCGTTGACCAGATTCATGTCGATTTCGCGGGCGTGTTCGAAAGCCTCTTCGACCGCTTTTTTAGTGATGGCGTTAAATGCAAT
>CAZGLR010000211.1:0-292 GCA_964526635.1 uncultured Ignavibacteriales bacterium
AAATATTCTACAGCGAGGCTGCATTTATGGGACAACTCGACAACAAACTCGCCCTGGTCACCGGCGCTACGGCCGGCATCGGCGAGGCTGTCGCCCGCGTCTTCGCCCACGAGGGCGCCCGGCTGATTATTATCGGTCGCCGTACCGATCGGTTGGAGAAGCTGGCCAATGATCTAAAAACGGCCCACCAAGCCGACGTACATGCAATCACGCTTGATGTCCGTGATCACAAAGCAGTTGATGCGGTTATTACAAACCTCGATTCCGCCTGGGCAGAAATCGATATTCTGAT
>CAZGLR010000211.1:302-1957 GCA_964526635.1 uncultured Ignavibacteriales bacterium
ATGCCGGTTTAAGCCGTAATCTGGTCAAGCTGCACGAGGGTGTCCTGCAGGATTGGGAAGAAATGATCGACACCAACGTCAAGGGCCTCTTGTACATGAGCCGTGCCATTATCCCCGGTATGGTCTCCCGCGGACGAGGCCATGTGATCAACATTGGTTCGATTGCCGGGCATGAAGTCTATCCCGGTGGAAATGTCTATTGCGCCACCAAGCATGCTGTCGATGCCATCACCAAGGGTATGCAAATGGACCTGGTCGATACCCCGGTTCATGTCAGCACGGTTGATCCCGGCCTGGTTGAAACTGAATTTTCTGAAGTACGTTTCCATGGCGATACCGAGCGCGCGAAAAAAGTCTATCAGGGATATACGCCGCTGACCGGTGATGATGTCGCCGAGGCAGTGTTGTTTTGTGTGACCCGCCCCCCACACGTAAATATCCATCAGTTGCGAATCATGCCTAAAGATCAGGCCTCATCCACGATCGTGCATAAGAAATTATGACGACGGCGCCTTCCGCAAAAAGTCTGCGCAATCCTCCGGCGCCACAGAATTGATATAGATACCCGACCCGATTTCAAAACCGGCCGGAGTGGATATTTTCGGTATGATCACCATATACCAGTGCAGATACCGCGTATTTTCATCGCCGATCGGCGCACTGCGAATGATAAAGTTATAATCCGGATTATGCAATGACCAGTGAAGGCGGCCAAGCACCTCACTCAGTACAGCTGCCATTTCATCGAGCTCGGCATCCGAAGTCCAGACGAAACTGGCCACATGCCGTTTGGGATAGATTCTCACTTCAAATGGTGACCGTGCGGCAAACGGGCAAAAGGCTACAAATCGTTCGGTCTCAATGATAACCCGGTCCCCCTGCCGTATTTCTTCGAAAAGCATATCGCAGTACACACAGGTGCCATAGCGGTCATAATGCCGTACCGCCTGCTCGATCGGATAGCGCACATGCGGCGGCACCAGCGGGGTGGCGATTATCTGTGAATGCGGATGCAGAAGCGATGTCCCCGCCCGGGGACCATGATTGCGGAAAATCGTCACCAGATTCACTTTGGGATTATCGGAAATGACTATTTGACGGCTGCGGTAGGCCCGCAGCACTTCAGCGACATCATCGACATCCATCTTGCCAAGCGTATAATCATGGCGGGGATGCTCGACAATCACTTCGGCAATGCCGAAACCCGAGGCCTTTAGAAAGAGACCGTTCTGGTGTCGCGAGGCGTCGAGATCAGGGTCCAGGGCGGCATATTTGTTGGGTACCACGCGCACCTGCCAGTCATTGTCATCGGGCCAGATATACACCGGTGCAGTCGTCTGATCTTCATTACCGGGACAAAAGGGGCAGGTATGACTGTATGTGGGAATTTCCGACTTTTGTTCCGGTTTAGCCGCGAAATCCGAGGGTCGCTGTTTACGGCCCGGCGATACGATAACCCATTCTTTGGTAGCCAGATTCTGTCGAAATTCAGGCATGCGACACCTCATTTTTTGGCCGTTTCTGGTCGATGACGTACTATAACTGATTGACCAGCAGGGAGTCAAACGGTCCTTTTTGTATCAGACAGCGACGGCTACCTAAACTCGTTCAAAAAGACCTTTACTTGAACCCGTATTTTGGCTAATATATTTAGT
>CAZGLR010000212.1:0-1955 GCA_964526635.1 uncultured Ignavibacteriales bacterium
AATGATAAAACGCGTCAGCCAGATCGGGACGATACGTCTCGACATAAAACCTGATCAGCGAACCGGTCAACGGCGAAAAGATATAGTAATGCATCGCTGCAATAACGATCAAAATCAAACTGTAGAGCAGCACCGGCGACCACAGACTGAGGCGCCCCATCTGGCGAAAAGTCTGACCGTATAAAAAGAAAAACTCTCCGATTCGGACTCTCATCGCATTTCCCCTTACCTGGCTGAACGATTGAACGCGCTGATTACGGTATCACTACCGCTTTCACAGAAGCCGTTGAAAGTGCGCCCTGCTTGTCGATAACCCAGACACTGTAATAGTATGTTCCGGCATCATCGATCTCTTCACTGTAGCTGGTTGTCGACTGCGAATTGATGATTTCCCGGATCAG
This sequence comes from uncultured Ignavibacteriales bacterium, assembly GCA_964526635.1. Taxonomy (GTDB): domain Bacteria; phylum Zixibacteria; class MSB-5A5; order GN15; family JAAZOE01; genus CAZGLR01. Next base: position 402 of record CAZGLR010000212.1, read on the forward strand.
GTCATCGTCATAGGTGCTGTAAGTGGAACCATCACGCAGCACATGATACGCCTGAAAATCATCATCACTGTTGGCCGTCCAGGTCAACGCTACCGTCGTGGGATCACTGCCGGATGTGCTGATACCGATCGGACCGACCGATGTCGGTTCCTCATTTTCCAACGTCTGATCACCGGCGATATTCGAGGCTGCCGACTGCCCGGTGACATCATATACATATACCACGTAGTTGTATTGGGTCGTATCAATCAAATCAGCATCGGTATACGTCGTCGTCGTCCGACTATTGATAGTGTTGATGAGTTCGGAAGCCTCATTGACAATCAGTGTTGTCGAACGGAATATCCGGTATTTGCTGAAGCCGGTTTCAGACGCGGTGGTCCAGCTCAATTCTATTTCGCTCGACGAAATCGTCGTCGCCGTCAGTGTCACCGGCGCCGGTGTCGAGCTTATTGTCACTCTCGTTCCGGCTGAGACCTGGGGCGCTGCGTTTCCGGCGGCATCGATAAAATTGCCGGTCAATTCAGCATTGACAACCGGTTCGCCGATCGGAATTGTAAAGTCGAGCGAATAGACGCCATCGCCGGCCGTCGCATCACCGCCGTAGCCCTGATCATTGAGTTCAAGACTGCCGAGCCCGGCGATTTCGACATTGGCCTCTCCCCCGGTTTCATCATCGGTCGCATACAGACGCAGTTCGAGGATATCACCCGGATTCAATAGCGCACCGCCGGATGATTCGGTAACCGAATCGATGCCGGCGAAACGATCGAGGATAATAATATCGGACACGCTCGAGGCCGAATTCCCGCCTTCGAATTGAAAACGGGCAAAGACTTTTTTGGAGCCATCACTATCGGACAATGTAAACGATGTCGATTGACTGAAATTTTTCCAGAAAGCGCCGGTAAAAAGCGAGTCTTCCGATAACTGCATCAAGTCGGTGCCATTGGGAGCGGTGATGTTGACTGTCACATCGCGGCTGTCGGTATACTCGGCGCCGTTTTCAATCGCGATTGAAAAAATGCCGGGAGTGGCTGTAACAGCACCGGATTTTTCGCCTTCAAGACCGCCCGGTGTCACCGAAGCCACCCGGAAGAAATACCGGCGACCGTTGAGTAAACCGGTCACAGTGTAAGTCAGAATGGAGGTCGTATCCTGCCTGATCATCTCAGCGGGATCCGGCGATTCATCCGAAAAATAGACAGCATAGTGGCCAATGTTGCCGCTTGTGCCGGGCGTCCAGTTTAATTGTACAAGGCCGTCCCCGATATTCAGACTAACCGTTGCCGGCGCCCCGGGACCATCGATTTCATCGACCGCTACCGGCGGTTCAACTTCTTCACTGCACCCGATCAACGCCGCCAGGCACAGCAGTATTAAGACATAAATCCGTGTCTCTCGCATTACGTGTCCTCAAAATGAAACGGCCAGGGTCAGGCCGACGTGTTCCGGGCTAACTTCGGGGGTGATCGTCAGAGCCTTGTATTCAGTCAGGCTGCTGAAGTCCGGAAAAAGCAATACGGCATCAAGCAGGTTAAGCGCATAGACGCC
>CAZGLR010000213.1:0-1829 GCA_964526635.1 uncultured Ignavibacteriales bacterium
CGTGAGCTTCGGTATCAACGACGAAGCGATTTCCGATATCATAGCAACGTCCTCATTCGATCAGATCGTAGACGTGGCCCAGGGTAAGGCCGCGGTCAATGGCGCCGATGCGCACCTGAGTTTCCATTTTCAAAAAGTCCAGACGCTTACGCCAAAAGAAGATAAAGACGGCCGTATCGATTATCGCGATATCAATTTCGTCCAAAACGCGGAAATAGACCAGATCCTCGTGGAGAAATCCTCGGCCCAGCCGGGCGAACCGGGCATCGATGTCTGCGGGCGCGATATCTCACCGAAGCAGGGCCGCGATGTCAAATTGCCGCTTGGTAAAAACGTACATGCTTCTGACGACGGTCTCAAGGTGATTGCATCATCCGAGGGCGCAATTTCCTATGCCGGCGGACTGGTCAATATAAATCAAACACATGTTATCGGCGGAGATGTATGTATCGAAACCGGTAATATCTCACATAATGGCTCGTTGATTATTCGCGGAAGTGTCGAGCCGAATTTTGAAGTGGCCGCCAAAGGCGATATTGAGATTACCAAAAACGCCGGCGATGCCAAAATACGAAGCGGTGGCAATGTTCTCATCCGCGGCGGATTTCAGGGCAACAGCAATGGTGTCATCCAGGCGGTGGGCGATGTGACAGTCAAATACGTCAACGCCCAGCGGATACATGCCGGCGGTGATATAACAATTGGCGGTGAGGCGTTTAACAGTATTCTCTCGGCCAAGGGGAATATCATCGTGGCCGGTTCCAAAGGACGGATAGTCGGCGGCAAGTTGATGGCCAAAGACGAGATCAAAGCGACCTGCCTGGGATCGGAAGCGGGTACCCGGACCGAGTTGCAGGTGGCGTACGACGCCGCACTGATGGAAAAATATCAGAAAGTACGCCGGGACCTCAAAAAACTCGAAGAAAACGAAGAACGGGTCAAAGAAGGACTCTATACGTTTTATCGCCTCCAAATGAGCGGTAAATTGTCCTCGGGTCAGGAAGAAGCGCTGGCCAAGCTGGAAGAGTTCAAGACAGACCTGCCGAAGCAAAGCGAGGAACTTATGGCTGCCAAAAAAGCGCTCGAGGCCGAGATTCAACAGAATCAGCGGGCGCGGATTATCGCAGTCAAGAAGATCTATCCGGGTGTGGTCCTACAGTTTGGTGTCATGTACAAAGAAATTACTGACGAAATGGGACCATCGTATTTCACCCTGTCCCATGGTACCATCAGTTGGGAAGAGTACAAACCCGACCGTCACGACGGTTAACGCTCGGCGTTGTCTTCTGAATTTCCTCTTCATTTCATATTCTCCATTTAATAGTTGTGTGTCCATTTTCGGCTTTGGATTCTTGAGTTAGTGAATCGCGCGTCCGGAGTTCTCCTTTCAAAGGCCCCCGATTCATGTGAATTTAGAGAGCCATGTATCGACAAGAAGCAGGTTCTATCCAAATGATATCCTGCATCCAGGAGTAAGCAACATCTGCGGAGTTTCATATCGGGCGTTTACTACTAACTAACCAGTTAGGTAAGAGTGATAGCCAGCGATCAGTATTTTCTTGATATCATTACCACAAAGATGTGATGATTACATCCTGTCGAATCTCCCCAACGCCTCAAGAGGTGAAGATGATGACGGCAGATAATCTCTGAGAAAAGAGTCTGAGAAAAGAGTTGAAAAAATCTGTTGGAGCGTTATATTTGGATTTCGAAACGGAGAGGTGGCCGAGCGGCTGAAGGCAGCTGCCTGCTAAGCAGTTAACGGGGAAACTCGTTCCTGGGTTCGAATCCCAGCCTCTCCGCCATATTTTTGGCGATTACCCTAATCT
>CAZGLR010000214.1:0-1821 GCA_964526635.1 uncultured Ignavibacteriales bacterium
GGCGTACTGAATCCTCGGTGGCCTCGGAAACTTTGAATTTCAGCAGAAGCTGTGCGAGCCGTACTTCGCCCGGCAGTTCCGGCAGTGAATCTTTGTGCACTTCATAGAATTTTTCAACTTCCTGCCGGGAGACTGAAATCTGATACAGTTTGCGGTTGATAATTCGCTGCTTTAACAGCTGATCACGGATCTGATCGCGATACCGTTTCTCCAGAGACCGCTTGGTCAGTCCCTCGCGGCGAAGTTGTTTGAGAAAGGCCTCCTCCGATGGGAAGCGCGCAATCATTGAGGCGATATGGGCATCGAGTTCGGCCTGGACTTCAACTTCAGTAACAGTGATGGAGGTATCATCCTTGGCGGCGGCCAGGATGAGTTCATCGGAGATAATTTGCTCAAGAATCTGGTTGGCCAGTTCTTCAGTGTTGATAGTGGCGGCCTCATCGCCGGCCTGAAGCAGATACATCTGTATCTGATTGGCGATTTCCGAGCCGAGTATCGGTTTATCGCCGACGACTGCCACAATCTTTTCAATAACCTCACCGGCCGATATGGCCGCGGCCGACAGCATCAGGACGAGAATAACCGTTTTGATTGCAGAAAAATTTCGCATAATTCCCTTTATGGCGTCACCGCGCCGGTCGTATCGATTTCGGCGTATTTTTCATCATCAACACCCGCCTCGAGGACATCGTCGTACTTCTCGATTTTGACACGGCTCTTGATATCACTCAGCCATTTCCGATACCGTTCTTCGATCTTCTGTTTGGTCAGTAGATCAAGAATGTTGGCCCGGGTGTTATCGAATTCCTGAACTTCCGGCGCGAGTCGTTCAGCCACCCACAGGATCGAATACTTGCCCATCGTTTTAACCGGTCCCGCGATGCGACCGTTTTTCAAGCCCGCGGCGGCCTCATACAGATCAGGATATTGATCTTCATAGACAATACCCAGATCACCGGAGACCTGTTTTTTGCCGGGACGCAGCGTTTTTTCAGCGGCTACCCGCTTAAATTCGGATGCAGATGAGATCGACGATTTCAGCCGTTTGGCCTCAGCCTCGTCGGCTACCTGGATTTCGTACAGGTGAAACCGTGAGGGTGTGGTGAAGTCAGCCTTGTGCGACAGGTAGTATTTATGCATTTCGCCGTCATCCACCTGCACATTGGCCGGAATACTGTCGTTTTTCAGCACATCGGCCATCGCCAGTTCTTTGAACATCCTGACTTTTTCCTGGTATTCACGGCTGCGATCAAGCCCTTCCCTTTTGGCTTCATTCACCAGAATATTCATGTACTCCATCTGGAAAATAATGTCGGCCAATTCGTCGTAATTATCGAAATCAGGGCGGCGGTCTTTGGGGACACGGCGCAAATTGGCCAGGTATTCACTGACAGCAATCTGACCGCCCTCCCAGCGCGCCAAAATCAACGAAAGCTCATCATTGTCGAGCTGGGCCGGATCGATATTATTGCGCCAGCGCGGGACGTTGCCGATTGTATCGGGATACAAAAATTCAAGTTTGTTGAGGAGAAATTGAGTTGTCGGTTTTTCGATCGTGATGGGGTATTTTTCGCGCAGGGTTTCGGTATATTCCTGCATCAAATTACGCTTACGTCGTTCGATAATAATATTTTTGATCTGCGTCTTCATTTCGGCGTATGATTCGCGCTGCTCGATATCACGACGGTCAACGACATTGATGATGTGATAACCATAGACCGTCTGAACCGGTTTCGATATCTCACCGGGCTGCATGCGGAAGGCGGCTTCCTGGAAATTGTCAACCATAGCGCCCCAGGTGAACCATCCCAGATCGCCCTG
>CAZGLR010000215.1:0-1645 GCA_964526635.1 uncultured Ignavibacteriales bacterium
TTCGGACGCCATGCACGCTGTGCCGCCCGCCTTTATCGGCATGGGCGCCGCCATGGGCGGACTGTACTGGTTTTGCAAACGCCGTGAACGGCTGCGTCAGGAAAAAAGCGGAAAGGATACAGATAAATGAACCGGGTGACACTATTCAAATCGATTCTCTGGGCGATTGTGGGGTTGGCAGCCGCCGCTGTGGTGACCCGACTGCTGTTTGGCCTGGGCGCGGTGACCAATCAGAGCGATGCCGTGCCATGGGGCTTGTGGAAGGGTCTTAATGTGATTCCCGGAATTGCACTGGCCGGTGGTGGCTTCGTGATGACCGCAATCATCTATGTCATGAGGCGCCATGAGTATCAGCGCTATTCAAAAGTGGCCGTATTGCTGGCCTTCCTTGGCTATCTCTCAGCTGCCACCGCCCTGGTGATTGAACTGGGTCTGCCCTGGATGGTCTGGCACCCGATTATCTACTGGCAGCATCACTCGGCCCTGTTTGAAGTCTCGTGGTGTGTCATGCTGTATCTGATGGTGCTTTTTCTCGAATTTATACCGGTGCCGCTGGAAGCGACCAGTCGATTCGCCAAAATCACCCGCTTTTTGAATAAGTATAAAATCATTCTCGTGATTCTCGGCATCATGATTTCGACTCTGCATCAGTCGTCGCTGGGGACGCTTTTCCTTCTGACACCGGAGAAACTGCATCCGCTCTGGTATACCTCGCTCTTGCCGATCTTGTTTTTCATTTCGGCCATCGCCATCGGACCACTGATGGTCATCCTGGGGATTCTGACTGTCTCGGCCCTGTATAAAAAGCCGCTTGAACTGAACAAGCTGGGAAATATTGGGGCAATTTCAGCAGGTGCACTTATTGTCTATGGTCTCATTCGCGGTATTGATCTCATCGCCGCCGGCAAAGTATCAATTATCACTGCCGGTACCTGGCCAACGATTGCCTTTTTCATTGAAATTGCAGCGATCTGTATCGTTCCGGTTGTACTGCTTTTACTCCGCAAAACGCGCTACAGTACAACCGGCCTGTGGATTGCCTCAGTATCTGCAGTTGGTGGTATCATCTTCAACCGGGCCAACATCGCCGGTATCATGCTGGCGCGCACCGGATCGCTGTATCTTCCCACTATTTACGAAATCTTCATCAGTTTGGGAATCCTCTCAACAGCTATCCTGGTGTTTCTCTTTTTCATTGAACGATTCAAGATTTGGGAAGTCAAATGGGAAGATCCGCGCGAAGCGCTCGATGCTGTCCCCGAATTTGACCGGGTCGGCGATGTCTGGCTGGGCACGCCCCGTATGGCCGGACGAACAGTCTATTCGTTTATTCTGATAATTTTCCTGTCACTTGGCTTTGCCATGATTTCCAATCAACACATTCGCAGCGATAATATCCGCGATATTACAGCATATCCCGCTCGGGGGGGGGATGTGTTGCTTATTGATGGCAACCGTGATACCTATGGGGTCGTCTTTCCCCACACGGTTCATGCGCAGCGACTGGATACGCCCGACTCGTGCGCAATCTGTCATCATATGAATCTGCCGCTGGACAAAAACAGCCCCTGCAATAGCTGTCACTACAATATGTACACTTCTGCTGACGCCTTCAAGCATGACTGGCACGCCAATCCCGATCATG